>JAFUQS010000087.1 GCA_017472225.1 Clostridia bacterium
ATGGGACAGGAGAATAAATTTGCTCTTGTCTGCTGTGCTTCACTCGTTCTTTTTGCGGCAGGTGCGGTAGTTGCAGTTCTCATTGACAACATATTCCTTCTTCCTGCCTTATCGGTAGCCTTTGCCCTTATACCTTTCATCTATGTCAGAAACAGTCTTTCACAGTATGAAAAGCACATCAAAACTGACTTGGAAACAACACTTTCAACAATCACTACTTCGTATATCAGAAACGAGGATATTATTCTTGCAGTAAGAGAAAACCTTGATTACATCAAACCACCCTTAAGAGCTTGCTTCAATGCTTTCATCGGAGATGCTGTTGCAGTTTCATCGAGTGTGAAGCAGGCACTTCGTAATCTTAAAGAAAAGGTTGATGACGATATTTTCCGTGAATGGTGTGATGCTCTTATCCGCTGTCAGGATGACAGAGCACTTGTAGATACACTTCATCCCATTGTTGCAAAACTTACAGATGTAAGAGTGGTAAACAGTGAGCTTTCAACTATGATGGCTGCGGTAAGAACAGAGTATTACACAATGGTAGGTCTTGTTGTGGGTAATATTCCTCTTTTGTATGTGCTTAACAAGGACTGGTTTCACACACTCATATACGAAACACCGGGTAAGATTGTATTAGGAGTATGCGGTGCGGTTATTATCGTGACATATATGTTCCTTCTCAAATTCACAAAACCCGTTGAATACAAGGCATAAGGAGGATAAAAGAAATGATTAAGATTATTATAGGCGTACTTTTCGGTATCGCCTTTTATTTTATCCTCGCAGATGCTTTTAAAGTACCGTATATGAGAACATCAAAGGCTATAACAAACCTTGCCAAACAGCATCAGGAAAAGACAAGCAGTATTGATGTATGGCTCGGCGGCTTTGCTGGTGCAATAGCAAAGCGTATTCCTATGAATGAGTTTAAAAGGATAGAGCTTGAAACAGACCTTCGTACTGCTCAGATGAATATTACACCCGAAATGTTTAAGGCAAACGCTATTGTAAAAGCACTAATTATCGGTGTGTTTGCAGTGCCCTTGTATTTCATCTTCCCCATACTTTGTCCTGTTGTCATATTCCTTGCTTTCGTTCTTTACAGAATAAATATGAAAAGTGTAGGAGGAAAGATAAAGGAGAAAAGAGCGAAGATTGAATACGAATTACCGAGGCTTGTAGCCAATGTAGAAAAGACCTTGAAGCACGAAAGAAGCCTTTTATCTATTCTTACAGAATATTCCCGTAATGCCGGGCCTGAACTCAAGCACGAGCTTGATATTACAATAGCCGATATGAATTCGGGTAATCAGGAAGCGGCAATCACAAGACTTGAAGCAAGAGTCGGCTCAAGTATGATGAGTGATGTTTGCCGTGGCTTTATTGGTATGATACGAGGTGACAGTGCTCCTATTTATTGGTCAAACCTTGCTATGAAGTTTTCAGACATCCACAGACAGAGATTAAGACTTGAGGCACAGAAGATACCAAGGAAAGTAAAGAAGCTTTCTATGAGCCTTCTTTTCTGCTTTATGCTCATTTATGTTGTGGTTATTATCGCACAGATAATGGGCTCTGTCGGTGTTCTTTTCGGTTAAGGAGGTAATGAATATGAAAAAGATTATTTCAAACCGTAAAGCAGAAGGCTACATTGATATTGCCGTTGGCATAATTGCGCTTATGATGGTGCTTGTTGTAACATTGAATATTTACACCTTTTTTATGCTGCGGCAGGATTTGGACACAGTTAGCGGCTATCTCATTGAAACTGCAACCTCGGAAGGCTCCTTCGGTGAGGAGTTTGACGAAAGATGCGAAGAACTCAGAAGCTCATTTTTTGACTTTGATGTAGTTGCATCCGCTGATGAATACTACAACTCGACCTATGAGAGAGTACAGCTTGGTGACAAAATGACTGTTACCGTGTCTGTGCATACCTATGTCAGAGGTGTCGGTGCATTTAAGATACCCGTAACTGTAAGTACAACGAGGTCGGGTATTTCCGAAAAGTATTGGAAGTAGGTGCAATAAATGAATATACTTAAAAACAAAAAGGCTGAAAGCTATGTACCCGTTTGTGTACTCATTCTTGTAATCGTAATGATATTTTCTGGTATATTTGTCTATGCTTCTGCTGTTTCCCTTATTGATACTTCAAGAGAAAACAGTAAAGTTGTACTTGACAGTTTTGTAACACAGAATGCCACAAGGATATATGACAGCATCAAGCAAGGCAATGACTACACCGAAAGTGTTAATCCGCAGGAGTTCACAGATGCTCTGTGTGACTTTTGCACATTAGACGAAACGGCTTCACGGCTGTATAGTTATGACAGTGAAGGAAATCTCAAATACTCAATGACATATCCTGAGATGAGTTTCAGACAGGAAAATGAGCTTGAGATTGTAATTCACTACACAATTTCAGTACCGATATATTTCGCAGGTCAGAAAATTGATACTGCAAATGTACCCATAGAAATTGTATCAGTATTAAGTGAAAAATTTTAAATTCAGGAGGTAATTCAAAATGACAATTTTAGCAGTTAAGGGAGATAAGCACAACAAGATTATTGCCGGCCTTATAGCCGCAATCATTGTTGTATGTCTCATAATCGTAGGAATTGTTGTCAAGGGTGTCAGCGACAGAAAGGCTGATGAAACAACATTCCCCGAAACAACAGTGAGCGAGGAAACAACGGATGTAAACCTCATTCTTGAGGATATTACAGACGAAGCCACAACCGAGGAGAATGTGCCGGAAATCGAAAACGATGATAAAAACATTCTCTCCATTGACGAAGCAGTAACAGAACCCGATACAACAACCAAGACACCCTCAACAACAAAGCCGCAGACTACGGTAAAAGAGGAAAATCCCAAGCCTGTAACAACACAAAAAGCTCCGACAACGGAGGAAGGTTCACCTGCTTCAGATAATGACAGCGTTAAGGAATACTCCTGCGGCAAGGCAGGTCATCACTGTGAAAGTAAAGAAACACATTCATTTATAGTAAGTCTTGAGAAAAAGGGATGTTCCCTTTGCGGCTCACATTCCTGTAAGAGCTTCTATGCTATTGATGAATGGGGTAACGCCTGCTACGATATTTCAAAGTGTCCCAAGTATTCAGAAAAGAAAGACCCGAATAAATACTGTGACGATTGCACCAAGAAAATCGGTGACGGCTCAAATGGTACTTGCGTAAGATTTACCGTTGATACAAAATGCCCCGATTGCGGTAAGACAGTTAAAGCAAGAACTTGTCACACACATTAAAATTAAATTCTCTATGAAAGCTCGGCTTAATGTTGGGCTTTTACTTTTTATCGGAAAGGATGATAGTTATTAAAAGAGTATTATCAATTTTTCTTGTAATTCTCACTCTCTTTTCATCAATTCCCATTTCAGCCTTTGCACTTTCTTGGGATGGTGACAGTGCAGGCGGCAGTATTGATGCCGTAAACGGCAGTAACACGGGTTATGTTATCCGTGACACCGAAGACTCAAACTGTGTTGTAGGCTACCGTTTTTCTGCCGTTGATGCGGACGGTAACATGAAGGTTACAAAGGTAATTGATGTTTACAGAGATACCTCAAACGGTGACCACGCTTATTCAACCTCTGCGAAGTTTTCAAAGAAGTATAATAAGCTGGGCGTTATTTCTAACAGAAACGCAAAACTTTCAACTACCTATAACACCACCAACTGTTATAAAGAAGCAAATATCAGCTTTGTAAAAGACCTTCCCAATCCGAGTGGTGTTGAAACATGGCAGAGCTATGAAGCTAATATCAATCAGGTGCTTTCAAAGCTCGGTGTGGGTAGCGTTTCCAATATGGTTTACGGTGATAAGGTAATTATCGAGCCTCTTTTTGATGTTTGCCTCGCAGGTGAATATCAGGCATTGACTGTAAGCGAAATTGCATACTGTGGACGAAGTGTTTTAGGCGGAAGTTCTGACGGTGGCAGCAGTGATGGAACATCTAGGACTTGGGGATTTATTGCTCCGTACACTAACCGTATATGGCCCAATAAGTTATATACTCCCGACGGTCAGGGATTATGGACAGCCGCATCAAAGATAGGAAGTTCTTCTGTAGCTACCTTTAATACTATCCTTACTAAAGGCTATGGCGTAGGTATTGCATATAACGAAACACAGAATATTACCTATACCATTAAGTTCAACGGTAACGGAAGCACAAGCGGTTCAATGTCCTCAATGAAAATGTCCTACGGCACGGCTAAAAATCTCACAGCCAATGCTTTCACAAAAACAGGAAACGCCTTCAGCGGATGGAATACAAAGGCTGACGGAAGCGGTACATCATACAGTAATAAGCAGTCGGTCAAAAACCTCACAAAGACAAACGGTGCAACCGTTAATCTTTATGCACAGTGGTCCCCATATAAGTTAAAGGTCAGCTTTAATGCCAACGGCGGTGCAATAAGCTCCGACACATACTATCTTTCATCAAAGGTAGTGTATAAGGAAGCTGACAGCACAAAGTATATTCAGACTTGGACTTACAACAAAACCAAGGATAACGGTCTTACAAATGCCGGTACTTTCGGTCTGTATAAGACGGGATATACCTTCAAGTCTTGGGGTACCACCTCATCAGGCGGTACAACTTTCAGCCAAAGTGATAATACCATTAAGCCCACAGACCTCAATTCAGGTATCAAGACGGGCAATGTGAGCATGACACTCTATGCACTGTGGAAACCGAATACCTATACAATCAAGTTTAACGGCAACGGCAGTACAAGCGGTTCAACGGCATCAATGTCAATGACATATGATGTTGCCAAAAACCTTACTGCAAACGGTTTTGTTAAGTCAGGTTATCACTTTACGGGATGGAATACAAAAGCTGACGGAAGCGGCACAAGCTATTATAACAAGCAGTCAGTTAAAAATCTGACTACCACAAACGGCGGTACTGTTACTCTTTATGCTCAGTGGGACACAAATTCATATATCATAGCCTTTGACGGTAATGGTTATACAAGCGGTACTACTTCGAGTATGAATATGAAGTTTGATGTTGCCAAAAACCTTAATGCCAACGGCTATGTAAGGACAGGATACAAGTTCTCACATTGGAACACAAAGTCTGATAACAGCGGCACCTCATATTCCAACAAGCAGTCAGTTAAAAATCTGACTACCACAAACGGTGCAACTGTTTATCTTTATGCCCGTTGGTCACCTATAACCTACACCATTAACTTCTACGGCAACGGCAGTACAAGCGGCTCAACCGCTTCAATGTCAATGACCTATGATAAAGCACAGAATTTGACTGCCAACGGTTTTGTAAAGACAGGATATAAGTTTACAGGGTGGAATACAAAGTCAGACGGCAGCGGAACGGCATATACCAATAAGCAGTCTGTTAAAAATCTGACCTCAACAGACGGCGGTACAATAAGCCTTTATGCTCAGTGGACACCGATAACTTACACAATTAAGTTCCACGGTAACAGTTCAACGGGCGGCTCAACTGCTTCAATGAGTATGACTTATGATGTTGCTAAAAACCTTACTGCAAACGGCTTTACGAGAACATCATATAAGTTCAAGAATTGGAATACAAAGGCTGACGGAAGCGGTACAACCTATAAGGATAAGCAGTCAGTTAAAAATCTGACAACTACTGACGGTGCAACAGTTACACTTTACGCACAGTGGGAATATGACCCCGTTCTTCTCGTTGAACAGTGCAGTGTATATGAAGGCACAAAGAGCGATAAAACAACTCTTTTCGGCTATACAAGGGGCAATGTATTTGATGATTATGTTTACAAAACAAACTATCCCGTTATGGGTGATACCATTTGGTTTAACATACATTTCCCGGCTGAAATAGAGAGCTATAAAGCAAGACAGTATGTAAGGTATAAAGGAGGCTCTTGGACAACAAGAGATGTTACGCTCAGTAGTTCAAGCTCCGCATCACAGTATTTCCCGGTACAGTTTACGGGAGATTACAAAACAGTACCTTTAAGCAAGGAATATTATGAAATCGAGGCTAAAACCGATTGGATAGACGCTTCGGGTAATGTTCTTAAAAGCGGTGCAGTCAAGACCTTCTATATCCCCGTTAAGCCTGTTGTTTACAGATATAAGGTTGAGGCAAGAGGCTACGAAGGAGCTATAACTGCATATAGCGGTATGGACGGCTCAAGCGGTACGCTATATTCCGGTCAGCATGTAAAGTTAGCATACAAGTTCAAGGGCGGAAACTCTTGGTTTCCTTTGGAATATGTAAGAGGAGCATTACACTATTACAACGGCTCAAAATGGACACCTGCCTATACGGAAAACGAGGGATACGATGTTGCAAAGAATAAGGTTTATCTAAATAATTCAGGTGTTCAGACATTCAACAGTTCTCTTAACACCTATACCGTGCCTTTAACATCACAGAATAAATTAAGATTTAAGTTAACAACTTGGTGGATGAATGATAAGGCACATACGGAAGAAACCTCTTGGATAGAGCTTCCCGTTGAACCTTGTGATTTACAGCTCGATGAAATCAAGCTCTATGATAAGAACACATCAAAAGAGCTTGACCCCTTAAAGCTCGAAGCAGGACAGCAGGTAAAGGTCAGATATATTTACTACAACAATACCAATGCAAAGGTTTTTGTTGAAAATTATAACGATGACCGTGAAAAAATTGGAAATGCTGTCTATTCCATTCCCGCAAAGAGTTATGCAGGATTATGGGGTAAAGAGTTTACCGTGCCGAATAAGAGAACATTCACTATTTGGGGTGGTGTATATCAGGAAGGTATGGGTATAGGTAATACCGATTACGAAACAGACGGAACAAACAATGAATTAACCCTTACCTGTAAGGTTAATCACCCTCTTACCCTTGTACCCATTACACCTAATGCCGCATACCGTGAACAGACAGAGGTTGTTTCTTCATTTTGGCTGAAAAACGGCTATACGGATAATTATATTCCGTCAGATGAGGTTGATGTTCGCTTCAAGGTTTACAGAAACAGCACTCTTCTTCATACTGAAACATTAGAGAATGTAGTTGTGCCGGGCAGTGATAAAAACCTTCTTTTCTTTAAGTGGAAGGTGCCTACGGGTATTAACGGCGGACAGGTAAAGATTACGGGTGAAATTATTGATGACGGAGCATCATATAACTTAAAGAATATGTATAACTCTACTGTACCGTATATTATCTCAGAAACACCTGATACACAGTTTGAAAAGAAAAAGCCGAGCGGCTTCAGCACACCTACCTTACCCGCAACAACAAGCGGTGCGGCCTCGTGGTGGTTATGGAAATATGAAAACGGCACATTCAAAAAGTACGAATATGCTATAGGTATATCCAACACAACGCCGTATATAACTCCTGCGACGGGTGAAACGGCTAAAAAAGTAAGCGGAATGTGGAATATGAAGTCAGGTTACGGTCTTGCACTTTCCCTTACAAACTCCGTAAGCTCCGTTGTAGGCTACAACATTCCAAATACGGACAGCTATACAACCTCACAGTATGCTATAGCTTTATTCCCCGAATTCGGTTATGAAAGTACAGAGGGTAATTTCAGAACACTTGAGCTTAACAATGATAAATGGCGTTTCAGAGAAAACGGCACTTACGGTTATGTTCATTTCACACCCTTATGGTATCCCGACGGTGACTATACGGTATGTATTGAACAGAGAGATTTCTGGACACCATCGGGTATGATTAAAAGAGCTTCCAAGGCTGATGCAGTACGCCTGACGGATTCAGCGTATGACGATTGGTACATCGGAAGATAAATAAACTAATATAAATACTTTGGACTGTTTCCTTCTCAAAGAAAAGGAGCAGTCCTTTTTCTTTGAGAAAGGATTAAAATTATGACTTGTAAATACAGTAATATCATAGCGGAAAATTGCGGTATAAATTCTGCTTTAATCGCAGGATATTTATACGAGCAACAGAAAGAAAAAGGCTTCATTCTTTGGGGTAAATTGTGGTACAGATGCTCTGTAAACAATTTTACGGCAGTATTTCCCTTTATGGGTAAGGGTGCAGTTTACGGTGCTCTTAAAAGACTTCGCCACAAAGGATATATTTTGAGAACGGAACACAACAAAAGCAGATTTGACCGTACAAAAAGCTATTCTTTTACCCCTCTTGGTCTTTCTGTAATGCTCACAACTAAAAACGAATAAAAGGAGGTTTATGTTATGGAAGAAAAAAGAATGGCAGGTAATTATGAGGTTACCACAGCATTTGAAATCGGTACAAAAGAAATCATAATCGGTGAGGACAAAACTGCTGCTTACGATGAAAGATTTGTTGTAGCCAACTATGAAAACAACGGCATTTTTGAAAGATATGTCGATGCTCTTGTCGGCGGTGACTATGCGGAAATAGTAAAAATATTTGCCGAAAGAGTTAAAAATGAAGCAGAGAAGGTTATTGATGAAAAATCAAAAATCAGCGTGGATATGACACCGATTACAAAGGACGGCTGTCAGGTGCTTAAAGCCGATGACAGTATTAAAAACAAGGTAGTTGTTATCCGTGCTGATGTGTTCAAGCCCGAATATCAGATTTCAACAAAGCAGTTACAGCTTTGTACGGGCGGCTTCGGAGCAGAGCCTAACTCAAGAGGATCTGCCTGCTTCTGCACAAATCTTTACAGCGGTAAAGAATCAAGGTTTGAACGCTCGGATATTCTCGGTGTTATTGAAAAGGACGACCTTCCCGATTGGGCAAAGGAAAGATTGGACGAGGTTCAGAAGAATATTGCCCACAGAAGAAAGGAAAGGGATGCAAGATGACAGAGCTTTATGTAACACCCATTACGGAAAACCTTGAAAAATATACCTTTAAGCAGAGCAGACAGCTTTATCATCAGACAGCTTGTATAGGTTATCTTCGTGCAGACCTCGGCTCAAGCGGTAAGGAATTTCATTCCACTTGGAATGAGATTTCCTCGTTCTTCAAGATCGAGGAGTTTTCAAAGTATTTTGACGAGGTAATCAATACCCTTCGCTTTGATGAAAAATACGGCAGTATGCTTTCTGACAGAGTGAGGCTCAGTCAGTATTGTCACAGTAATGCAAAACAGTACAGCGGTGCAGATAATCAGTATTACGGTGTCAGAGTGGACACGGATAATCATACTTATCTTTTAAGACTTAACCCCAATAAGGGCGAATACAACCTTTACTGTTACTGCTATGTAAAGCATTTCCTTGAAAATCATCTTGTCTGTGCAAGTAAGGGTATCAGGTTTATTGCTTCCTCATACCGAAGAACATTCACCATTCCTGACGGTGACAAAATCAGAATAAAGTATCCTGACGGACAAAAGCTTGATAAGACCTGCAGGTATATTGACGATTACCACACCGAAATCGGCGGTAATCTCTATCATATCTGCGAGTTTGCAGAGCTTATGGAGAATAACAAA
>JAFUQS010000088.1 GCA_017472225.1 Clostridia bacterium
GATGAAAGGTATAAGGGCAAAGGCTACCGATAAGGCAGGAAGAAGGAATATGTTGTCAATGAGAACTGCAACTACCGCACCTGCCGCAAAAAGAACGAGTGAAGCACAGCAGACAAGAGCAAATTTATTCTCCTGTCCCATAGCTGCCAACGCCGTCTGTGTATATGCAAGTTTAGAGCCGAGGCTCTTTTTCTTTTTACCTGCTCTCATATTTCTTGCTTTTTCTCTTAATGTTACTTTAGGCGTTGTAAGCCTCATAAGGTCCTCGGTAATCTGCTGCGGAGTCAGATTAAGAAAACAAACTATTGCTACAATGAGCAATAAGGAAGAAATCATAGGCATAATCACGAGTAATCAGCTCCCTTCTCCAGAAATTTTGAAAGAACATCCTGCGGAACACCGAACTGCATCAGCTTCTTTTTAAGGCTGTCGGACATTATCTCCGGCTGTTCAAAGTGTCCCTCTGTAATGTTTTTGCCCTTTTCGATAACATTCTTTGTAATGTTGAAACGGAAAAGTGTGTGGTATGCTCTTTCACCGTTTGGAAGTATCTCACACTCGGTAATATCCATTATCTTTCTTTCGTTGTTCTCAAGCTTATGGGTATATACGACAATGGGAAAGGCCTGACCTGCCTGCATAAGTGAGGTCTTGAAGTCGATGGGAAATCTCTTCTGACAAAGAAGAGCTATTCTCATATGTGCCGCATCTGCCGCCGAAGCGTGTACCGTTGAAACAACGGTGTGTCCCGTAAGACTTGCTTCTACAGCCGAGTAACATTCAACATCTCGCATCTCACCGACACAGACTATATCGGGATTAAAACGAAGGGAAGCTACAACAAGATCTTCCTGAGTAATGTCATAGGCTTCATTATCAGAAGGTCTTGAAAGCGTGTGAACTACATTGTTCACTACCTTGCCTTTCTTATCCTTTCTCACAAGAGCTAACTCACGGGAGCCGCTTTCAATAGTGAAAACTCTCTTTCCGTCGGGAATGGTAGTAAGAAGTGCATTAAGAAGTGTTGTTTTACCTGATGATGTAGCACCTGCCACAACAACAGAAACACCGTATCTCATACAGGTGCAGAGAAAATCAATCATCTTTTCTGTTGCATTGCCTGACTTGATAATCTGTGTTCTGTTAACTCTTGACGGGTGAAGAAGTCGGATAGAAACACTCACACCGATTTCATCATCAACAACCGGGGCTTTAAGAGCCGTAATTCTTGTATTATTCGGCAAATGCCCCTGCGACATGGGAGAAGCATTGTCAATAATCATACCCGAATGATGAAGAAGTCTTTTAACAATATCCGTAGCATGTGTAGGAGAATAAAAATGCTCCTTTACCTTTTCAATCTTGCCGTTTGTGTAGGTTATGGCAATATCGTTCCAAGCATTGATATTTATTTCTTCAACATTATCTCTGCCGAGAAAGGGTGTGAGTATGGAATACTCTGCCATTTCAGAATAAATCTTGTCACAGAGCTTTTCATCCGTCATACCTTCAACGGAATACGCCGTGTCACGCAGATACTTTTCGATGTAGGATTTAAGCTGTGAGAGCTTTGTTGTATCGGTAAGTGTTGCGGCATATTTTGATGAGATATGCTCCTGAACCATAGATAAAAGAGTAACAAAATCAATTTCACGATTCATTTATATCACTCCTTTAAATAACTCTGTTCACAAGAGTCGAAAGCCTTTTCTTATACTCTTTTGCATTGAGCCTTTCATAAAGACTTCCGTCAAGAAGCTGCTGTTTTACCTGTCGGCAATAAGGAAGAACACAAGCGACATTTTTAAGATGTGTACAGACATCCTCCAAAGGTATATAGAGTTCGTGTTCCGTGATGTTTATTACCTTTAAGCTCTGCTCCGTTCCCGATGTGATAATCTTATCTCCGTAGGAATTGAGCCAAGTCATACTTTTAAGGTCGGGTGTGATGACCTGAATAATATGGTCAGCTCTTGCAAGTGCCTGTTTTGAGATAAGGTCTGTATCCTCGTTTGTGCAGTCCACAAACACATAACCGTCAGTTGCCGCAAGAACATCAAGAAGATTTTTAACCTTCTCTTTTGTCGGTGTGGGAAAACTGTACTTGCTGTCACCGGACTTAAAACCGAGACAACCGAAGTTTTTCATGTTCTTAACCGTTACAAGGTTTTCAAGGAGCAGGTCACTTGAAATATCTGTTGAATCAAGAACCGCACTCAATGAATAAAGCGAATCGGGTTTGTAATTCGGAAAAAGCATACCGATTGTAGGAACGGTGGTATCGGGTGAAATAAAGGTAACGGAGCAATCAGAGGTTGCGATGTAAACCTCCTGTGCAAGCTTAAATGCAACAGTTGTCTTTCCGCTTCCCGGTGCTCCGCATACAGCAATTATTTTAGCCATTGTTATCAGCACCTTCCTTGTCAGTTTTCGTTTCAAGGAACTTATCCTGCTTATCAAGGAATTTCTGTGCCTTTTCTGTATCACCTCTGAACACAAGAGCTACGTGCATTGATGCGTTTTCCTCATAATTTGCAAGAACAGTGGCCTGCTTTGAGGAAACAAGAAGTGTAATAGTTGAGGGAAGCTCAAAGCTACCATCCTCATTTTCCACAACCTCTGTTTCATCAACACCGCCTGATGTTGTAGTGGTGATTACCTTAACATATTTAAGCTCTGACGGGACCTTCGTTTCACCTTCCTTATCGGTTACATAAACACTTACAATGTCACCGTTTTCGAGCTTACCCGAAAGACCGCCCGCAAAGGTATTGATAGTTACACTCATAGCAATCTTATCTCCGTTAAGAGAGCTGAAAACATTTGCTACGGAGTTTTCATCATCTGTAATCTTTATTTCTGTTGCAAGGTCGCCTTTGAACAAATCAGCCTTTGCATATTTACCTACTACGGCATCCTTTGTTTTGAGTGCCTTTTCGGGAACGCTGTTTTTTGAGAGCTTCACAATTTCAATATCTGTTTCAGCAATCTTACTGCCGTGTGAAATATCCTTTGTGAAGCGGATTACATCGGTTTTCTGTTCGGATATTCTGTTGACAAGGGGTGAAACAAGAAATGTCACCGCAACAGCTAAAACGATACAGACAATACCGATTAAGGTTCTGTTTTTCATTTTCATTTTTAAAAACCTCCTTGTAAGAAAAATCCTGCCATATATCCTATTGAAAGATAGGGAACAAAAGGAAATGCAAGGTCGTCGTTTTTATCTTTACCTCTGTACTTAATGAGGGTATGAGCAATAGCAAGACACAGACCAACTATGAGTCCGAAGGTTGCGTTCCATAAGCCTAAAACCAATGCACACGCACCCGTTAATTTAATATCAGCACCGCCTAAACCGCCGTTTGTAGCTACGGCGAATATGAGTAATACTCCAAAGAGAGCAAGGGCAGATAAGACCATTTTGGGAATGTCTGATACATCTGCACCGATAAATGAAGTGATTACTACCATAACCGAAGCTGCATCATTCAATGTTCTTGTGTGGTTGTCTGAAAGTGATGAGTAAAGAAGAATAAGGTAGAAAACAGTTCCTTTTATAAGCATATCCGACAGACCGAACAGAAGGAGCATAGCAAGAGATACGCCTGCCGTAATGATATGGCAGACAATCATTTCCTTCTTGTTTTCCTTTTTGTATTCGGGTACCTTCTTAACAGCTAATCTCATCACCAGATGGATAAGTGTCAGATATGCAAGAGAAGCAATAAAATTAAACAAAGTTTCTTTATCCGAGTAAGCTACACCCGGTACATTCCCTAAAGGGAGAATAGGATACATAGGGTTAATTAAGCTTGTTTTTATCATTGTTTTTCATTCCTTTGAAAAAAAGTGGCGGAGCAGCCACTTTTAAACTACTCCGCCTGAAAATTTTAAGTACCGTTAGCCTGCGTAGTTAAACAGTTCCTGAATCTTCTGTGTAACTGTGGGCATAATCGTTGTGTTAAACAGAGCGTAGAGACCGCCGAGAAGAAGAGCACCGACAACAACTGCGATAAGGATTTTTACACCTGTATCGACATAAGCCTCGGCACGGATGCCAACGAGGAGCTTGATTACCTTTGCCTTGATTTTGGCTTCGGTATTTTCATAGGTTGACTTTGCCTTTGAGCAAACACCTTTTACGAATGACTTGATTTTCTTAAACATATTAAATTACCTCCTGAAAAATATTTTTTTAAGCTGTGTAGTTAAAGAGTTCCTGAATCTTCTGCGTTACCGTGGGCATAATCGTTGTGTTGAACAGAGCGTAGAGACCGCCGAGAAGAAGAGCACCGACAACAACTGCGATAAGGATTTTCACACCTGTATCGACATAAGCCTCGGCACGGATGCCGACGAGGAGCTTGATAACCTTTGCCTTGATGACAGCCTCTTTGCTTTTAGCGGCTGCCTTTGTCTTTGAACAAAGACCTTTGAAAAATGACTTGATTTTCTTAAACATATTGAATTACCTCCTAAAAATTTATTTAACCTGCGTAGTTGAACAGCTCACCGATTCTCGTTTCGACGGCAGGCATAATGGTTGCATTAAACAGACCGTAGAGAAGGGTGAGAAGAAGGGCACCGACAACAACTGCGATAAGGATTTTTACACCTGTATCAACATAAGCCTCGGCACGGATACCGATGAGAAGCTTGATAACCTTTGCCTTGATTTTGGCTTCGGTATTTTCATAGGCTGACTTTGCTTTTGAGCAAACGCCCTTTACGAATGACTTGATTTTCTTAAACATATTTAATTACCTCCTTGAATTTTTTAACCGGCGTAGTTAAACAGACCTTCAACCCTTGTTTCAACCGTGGGCATGATGACTGTGTTGAACAGACCGTAGATGAGTGTGAGAACGAGAGCACCGACAACAACTGCGATAAGAATTTTTACACCTGTATCGACATAAGCTTCTGCACGGGTACCGGCAACGAGTCTGATGACCTTTGCCTTGATGACTGCTTCTGTGTTTTCATAGGCTGACTTTGCCTTCGATGAAACACCTTTGAAAAATGACTTGATTTTCTTAAACATAAATAAATTCCTCCTGAGATTTAATTGAATTTTTCATCTGTTGCTATTTCGTAAGCGGCAAGTAACGCATCGGAAATCTGCTTACGGGTTTCTGTTGTGATGGGATGTGCAATGTCACTGCGGCGAAGCTCACCTTCGCCGGTCTTCCATTTCTTGTAGGGCATGGAAACGAGCTTATTGCCGTCCTTTTCGATAACTGCGACACCGTGAATGACCATACTGCCGTCAATCACAACATCGGCAAAAGCCTTTACAGGTCTTTCACCCTTAAAGGTTTTCTTGATTTCTACTTTGATGTTCATAAAAAATTATCCTTTCTTTTTTGAAATAAAAATAAGAGCAAAAGATTACCTTGAACGGTTTTCTTTTACTCTTTCTAAATATCGGTTATAGAATTCGATAGCCTTGATAACAAAATCACAGTATTTCTCTTTGGGTACGCCTTTCGGGATGGCACCTTCAATGCGCTTATCTCTGAAAGGTGATTTTTCTTTCTGATTTGGTTTCGGCTCTTCCATAATATTTTCTACAACCTCTGTTGTGAGATTACCTTCCTGATATGCCTTTCGCATACGGATGGTTTGGTCGTGAGACGGGGTTGCTTCGTTGTACTCCATAGCTTCCAAAAGGTCATATTGTATTTCTTCGGGTAAGTATGATATTTCAACCGCAGGTCGCATTGCTACTTTACCTTCATCAACAAGGTCAAGCATTTCGGGTACAAGATAGTTTAAGCGGATATATCTTTTAATTTGTGTTTCACTTTCTTTTACCTCGGCAGCCAATTCTGTGTTCGAGCGTGTGCCTGTTAAATTCGGTCCCGTTGGGTCCGAATTATTCTTTGTTGGTCTTCCTGCTTGGCGTCTTAAAGCATCAAGCCTCATTTTGTATGCTCTTGCTTTTTCCGAGGGTAAAACCGTTTCTCTTTGAAGATTACTGTCCACCATTGATAATATCGCCTCATCTCTTGACATTTCTTTTACTCTTGCGGGTATTTTCTCATACCCTGCAATTTCAAAAGCTCTTTTTCGTCTGTGCCCTGACACCATTTCATACATTCCGTCTTCAACAGGTCTTATGATGACCGGCTGTATCAAGCCTCTTTCCTTGATGCTTTCAACAAGCTCATCCATACTTTCATCGTCTTTAACGAGATAGGGATGATGAAGAAAATCACGGATTTGTGTTAATGGCACATCAGTAAGCATTTCATTCTCTGCCATATATTAGCCTCCGATGAAGTTAGCAATAGCCGCAATGATATGGAGAAATGCCGCTGTGTAAAGACCGGGCAAGACAAGTAAACCGTGAATCATTTGTTTTTCCTCCTTGTATTATTTTTTTGAGGGTGACTTCACTTTACTTAAAGTCCTGTGATTTTTTTGAACATTGTTTTTACCTCCTTGTTCGCAAATTTTTGTTAAATAAAAAATGCCGCTACTTTTTACAGTAACGGCTATGTATCTCTATTAAATTTTAGCAATAAAAAAAGACCGATATTTTCAGTCTTTAATCTTGAAAAAATCGATCTTAAAATTATGTTTATATTAAATTATTGGATATGTACGAGTTCATATCCCCACAGGCCTCAAAAACAGCTATTTTGTTGTCATAAAACGAAACACTATTTTTGAGTCATAAAAACACCGAAACCCCTTGTAAAATCAAGGGGTTTCAAGGTTTGTTGCCTTTTTAGGCGTTAATTATGGCAGGGATGGCAGGATTCGAACCTACGAATGCAACAGTCAAAGTGTTGTGTCTTACCGCTTGACGACATCCCTATATAAAATAAATGGGGTGGATGATCGGAGTCGAACCGACGACCTCCAGGGCCACAACCTGGCACTCTAACCAACTGAGCTACATCCACCACTTACTGGCGCGCTTGAAGGGGCTCGAACCCCTGACCTACTGCTTAGAAGGCAGTTGCTCTATCCAACTGAGCTACAAGCGCATATATTAAATTTGGAGCGGGTGATGGGAATCGAACCCACACGACCAGCTTGGAAGGCTGGGATTCTACCATTGAACTACACCCGCACGTACCTTTGCAACGCTGATTATTATACACAATCAGCGTTGCAATGTCAAGTCTTTTTTATAAAAAATCCTATATTTTTTTATATTATTAAAGAGAACTTAAAACAATCTTTTCTTCCTTGACCTCGGCGGCAATTGCGCAGATAACGGAATCTGCATTATCAATGATGATGTTAGCAATACCGTCTTCAATTTCCTTGCGGATTATGTTGCGAAGGTCTCTCGCTCCCCTTTGTCCGCCGTGAGATTTTTCGGCAAGATACTTCGGCACATCGTCGCTCCACTTGAATTCGATATCCTTTTCGGAAATTGAACAAGCAAGCTCCTTGAGAAGAAGCACGGCAATTTTTTCAAAGTCTTCAACCGTAAGCTGATTGAACACTGCAATTTCATCAACTCTGCCCAAAAACTCGGGACGAAGGAAATCGGAAAGAGCTTTCATAATCTTCTCTTTTGTTGCATCGCCTTTCTCCTTGCCGAAGCCCAATGCGCCGCCTTTTCTTTCACTGCCTGCGTTTGAGGTCATAACGATTATAGTATTTTCAAAATTAACCGTTCTGCCCTGTGCATCGGTGATTCTGCCTTCATCAAGAATCTGAAGAAGAATGTTCATAACATCCGGGTGAGCTTTTTCAATTTCATCAAAAAGAATTACTGAATAAGGCTTTCTTCTTACCTTTTCGGTAAGCTGTCCCGCCTCATCATAGCCAACATAACCCGGCGGTGAACCGATAATTCTTGAAACACTGTGTTTTTCCATAAACTCAGACATATCAAGTCTGATTAAGGTTTCGGGAGTGGAGAAAAGTTCAACCGAAATCTGCTTGACAAGCTCGGTTTTACCGACACCTGTAGGACCGACAAAAATGAAGGAAGCGGGTCTTCTTCTGGGGCTTATCTGCACACGGCTTCTTCTGATTGCCGCAGCAATTACACTGATGGCATCATCCTGACCGATAACCTTGCTTTTGAGGGTTTCCTCAAGCTTTGAAAGCTTTTTAAGGTCACTTTCAATAACCTTGCTTGAAGGAATACCTGTCCAAAGCTCAATAACCTTTGCAATATCAGCTTCTGTAACAGCGTTATCGTTTGCTTTTTCGGTAAGATTTGAAATGTCACTCTCACACATCACGATATCACTTTTAAGCTTCGCAAGTGCTTCGTAGTCAGCCTCTGTCTCATTCATAAGATCTTCTTCATCTTCCTTGAGCTCGGAAAGCTTACGCTCGCTGATTTCAAGGTCGCTGATAGCTTTGTTACGAAGGTTAGCTGCCGTACAGGCTTCATCAAGAAGGTCAATTGCCTTATCCGGTAAGAAGCGGTCAGTGATATATCTTTCCGAAAGAACAACCGTCTTTTTGACAAGTGCATCACTAATTGTTACCCTGTGATAGCCTTCATAATACTTCTTGATTCCGAGAAGTATGGCTGTGGCATCTTCAATTGACGGCTCTTCAATTTTAACAGGCTGGAAACGTCTTTCAAGAGCAGCGTCTTTTTCAATATTCTTTCTGTATTCGGTGAAGGTGGTGGCACCGACAACCTGAATCTCGCCCCTTGAAAGTGCGGGCTTAAGGATATTGGCAGCATTCATAGAGCCCTCTGCATCACCCGTACCCACAAGGTTGTGGATTTCATCAATAAACAGAATAATATTGCCGTTATACTTAACCTCGTCAACAAGGTTTTTTATTCTGCTTTCAAACTGACCTCTGAACTGAGTACCGGCAACAAGAGCTGTAAGGTCAAGAAGATGTATTTCCTTATCTGCAAGCTTTGCGGGAACCTCACCCTTTGCAATTTTCTGCGCAAGAGCTTCAGCAATGGCGGTTTTACCTACACCCGGTTCACCGATAAGGCAAGGATTGTTCTTTGAGCGTCTGCAAAGAATCTGAATTGTTCTTGCAAGCTCTTTCTCTCTGCCAATGATGTTATCTATCTTGCCCTCTCTTGCTTTTGCAGTAAGGTCTGTGCAATAAAGTGACAGGAATTTACGCTTCTTTTCCTTATTTCTGCGATTCTTTCTGCCGCCTTTTTTGTCATTCTGAGTGGTATCATTCTGAGCCTGAACAGGCTTGTTCTCCTTGTTTGCCTCATTTCTTACGGTAAGACCGTTCTGAAGGTCACCGAAAAGACCCTGAAGGAAAGGCATGGTGGGTGAACCGCCACCCTCAAAGCCGCCTTCCTCATCTGCATCGGGGAACATACTGCTGAATTGCTCACTGATTGAATCAACATCCTCTTCAGTGATACCCATTTGCTCCATCATCTGCTTAATAGGGCCTATATTCATTTCCATAGCACAATTGATGCAAAGTCCCTCCGGAACAGTTTTGCCGTCAATAATTTTTGAAATAAAAATTACCGCAGGGCGTTTTTTACATCTTGAGCAAATCATTTTTTTCATAGAATACTCCTTGAGTTAATTGGTAATTGCTTTTTATTTTGTTTTTGCTGCCTTCTTTTCAGCAAAATGCTCCTTGAATTGTCTGAAGGTTTCCGGCATATAGCTGAGGAAAGCAATTATTGTCATGATAGCCGAGACAACAACGATGATACCTGTAACCACACCGGGAAGCTCAAAGCCGAGAAGCTCATTGAATGCACCTACCTCGGGGCCGATGGCAATGATAATTGTCATACCGACATAGAAAACAAGTGTTGCAAGCTTACCCCAGATTTCAGCAGCACCGGGTCTGATGTTCATAAGAAGCATAACAAGACCGCCGATGAGCATAACAGCTTCCTTGATAAGGAAAACAAGGAACACCCAACCGAATGCATTGATAAGTGTATTTTCAGCATTTCTGAAATCGATTAAAAGCATAACTGCAATTGTGAGCTGTGTGAGCTTGTCTGCAACCGGGTCAAGAATCTTACCGAGAGCACTTACCTGATTGAATTTTCTTGCGATCTGTCCGTCAAAAGTATCGGAAAGGCCTGAAACTGCAAGAACTGCAACAGCAGCAATTTTCTGATCGTTATAAAAGAGATAAGCGAATACGGGAATAAGCAAAATTCTGATAAAGGACAACAGATTGGGAATTGTGAGACTACCCTTAAATAAATCTTTCATTTTAAAAACTCCTTCTTTTTAAAAATTCATACCGCTGATTGAAGCAAACATACCTTCAAAAGTATTGACAATTATTGAATTATCTACACTCTGAATGAATGCTTCATTATTTATAAAGCCTGCAACAACGCTTATAAGCATTGCAACGGCAGCAACAATGATAATTCCTCTCAACGCACCAAAAGCTGCACCGAGAAGCGAATTGAACTTGTTGATTACAGGAAGCTTACTGATTACCTTATCAAAAACCTTAACAACGATTCTGATAACAAAAATAAGCACAACCGCGAGGATTGCAGTGATGACAAACTGAAGAATCGCTGTTCCGACAGGCTCGACAACCGTGTTCATAATACTTTCAACAAGGTTATCTCCGTTAAGATCGGCAGAGGAAACCTTTTCGATAATCGTGTCGGTGCTGATACCCATAATCTGCATAATTCCACTGAGGGATTCGGGAATTGAGCTGAGTGCCTGCTCAACCTGAGTGGTATAGTCTGTTGTACCCACATCGGAAAGTGTTGAAGCAAGGTACTGCTCAGAAACAGGCTCCAGAACTGCACCAAAAACCGAGGGTGCAAAGGAAGAAGCAAGTATTCTTGCAAGAATAAAAGCAACAATTGAGCCTATTAAATCAAAAAGACTTCTGAAAAATCCTTTTTTAATTGATGAAATGATAACTACGGCGAAAATTGCCACTAAAACAATGTCAACTATATATGCCATTGAATACCTCCTCTTGATTTTAGATTTTATATCAGATATTTCCATAAGGAAATAAATCGATGATTGAATAGTATATCACATTATTGCAAATTAAACAACTGTTAAATTATTAAAATCCGGTTCTGAGACTTCCTGCAGTGTAATAATATGCTTTTTTATTAAGAATTACTATTCCGTCTCCCTTTGATTCACATTCTGCAGTGTTCTTAATTTCTCCATTTGAATTAAGATAAAGCACACTGTCACCTGTAAGGCAGAAAACCTTCTTACCGATGACACAAATGTCATCGACTCCCTGAGGAACCTCAGTTTTGAACACTACGGAATTATTTTTATCGTAAAGAGTAACTTCATCTGTGTTAAAAGAATTTATCTTGTTTGTCAGAACAGCCGTATAACCGCTGAAATCGGAGGCTATAAAAACTGCTTCTGAGGAATACTCAGCCTGAGTCGGTGCACCGTCTTCGGTGCGAAGGTCAAGCACAACCCTTTTATCAAGGCAGGTTACAACGGCTTTATCCTTGCCGTAAAAGCTTACTCCGACGCAGCCTGAACCGAGAATGGTAAAGCTCTTTTCAGATTCAGACGAGTTTGTGTCAAGCTTATATAATTTAGTAAGAATGTCTCCGTTATATGCGCCTATGCTTCCGCAAAGAATTTCTTTACCGTCTGAGCTTATATCAAGTGCAACTACATATTCTTCCGCACACGACCATATGTAACGGATTTCGCCGCTTTTGTTCACAAGATATACACGGCAGGCAGAATCATCACTCTTTGTCACAATAGCACAGTTACCCTTGTTATCAATACACGCAGTGATAATGTGTCTGTCACCGTCGGTTGTACCCTCGTAAACCTTGCCCTTTGAATTAAAAATGATATATTTTGAAGATGAACGGTCGTAGATAAGACCGTATTTCTCGCTTACCGTCATTTCCGGTTCAACGAATGTGAAGGTTTCTGTGAAGGCAATTTTTCCGTCCGATTTTATCGCCGTGAGCATTTTGCCCGTGAGAACAAAAATTCTTGAGGAAAACGATTCCGCAGTTACAATATCGTTGCTTGTGAAAGAAACAGGAAAGCCGTCACCCTGAACAACCGAGGAGTCAATTCCGGCACCATCCGTACCTTGCGACAAATCCGAAAGATTGTTGACAATTGTTAAAAAGTAAACACCGATAACAACTATAACTGCAAGGAAAACACCAATAAGTATCTTAGAAGACTTTTTGCCCTGATTTTTGATGCTTTCCGCCTTTTCTTTCTCTTTTTTGAAATCCTTTATGTTTTGTTTTTCATTCATTATATCACCTACAGTATCAGTAATATACCTCATTGAGATAAAGTCCGTGAGCCTTTGCCGTAATTCCCGCACGGAGTCTGTCACGGCTTTTTATTATGTCGGGAATGGAATTTTCCTCTATCTTTCCCGAATTTATATAAAGAAGTGTACCTACCATTATTCTGACCATGTTATATAAAAATCCGTCACCCTTAACAGATACGGTAACAAGGTCCCCGTCCCGCCTGACACTGCAGTCATGAACCGTTCTCACGGTGTCGGTTACGGTTGAGCCGGCGGCACAGAAGGCATTGAAATCATGTGTTCCGATGAAATCCTTTGCCTGAAGGTTCATTTTTTCTGCATCAAGCTTATACGGATAATGAAGTGCATAATCCCTCAGAAAAGGGTTTTTGCATTTTGAATTCCAGATTTTATATATATACTCTTTTCCCTTGCAATCGAAACGGGCATGAAAATCCATGTCAGTATCCTTAACATCATAAACCGCCACATCATCAGGCAAAAGAGCGTTAAGCCCCCTCAGAAGCACTGCCGATGAGGTATCAGAATCCGTTCTGAAGTTACAGCAGAACATATTGGCATGAACACCGCTGTCAGTACGGCTGCAGCCATTTATTGTAACCTTTTGGGAAAGTATTCTTTCAGCCGCAGAGGTCAGAACCTCCTGAACGGTGATTGCATTTTCCTGCATCTGCCAGCCATGATAATCAGTTCCGTCATATCGAAGGGTAAGCATTATATTTCTTTTCATAATTTAAATAACCGCCCCGAAATATATGTTTAATAATACCACGCCTGCAATTCCCAGCGCAAAAATCAGCAAAGAAACAAAATCGGAGGCTTTCATTTTCATCTGCTTCATTCGTGTTCTGCCGTCGCCGCCTGTGTAGCATCGACAGCTCATTGCAAAAGCTAAATCGTCTGCTTTTTTGAAGGAAGAAACAAAAAGAGGTATTATTATCGGGATAATTGCCTTTATTCTTTCCAGCAATTTACCGCTTTCAAGATCTGCTCCTCTCGCCTTTTGCGCATTGGTGATTTTTTCAATCTCCTCAATAAGTGTCGGGATAAATCTGAGGGCAAGGGTCATCATCATTGCAAGTGAATGCACGGAAATATGAAACAACTTAAGCGGTGACAAAAGCTTTTCAATGGCATCTGTCAGCATTGTGGGAACTGTTGTGTAAGTAAGAATTGAAGATGCAACAATAAGGCAAATGATTCTTACAGCCATGAATACCGCCGTTAAAATTCCGTCTGAAGTGATTTTTATAAATTTCCACTCAAAAATGATATTTTCTCCTCCGATGTAAAGCACATTAAGGATTGCCGTAAAAATCACGATAGGAAGAATAGGCTTAAGGCTTCTGAGAAACATCACTACAGGCACCTTTGAAAGAATCACGGAAAATATCACAAACACAATCATCAATGCCAATGATAAAAAGTTTTTGCACATAAAAATCATTGCAATAAACATAACCGTGAGAATGATTTTCGCCCTCGGGTCAAGGCGGTGCACAATTGAATTTTCCTTGTAGTACTGACCTATTGTAATATCGGAAATCATTTTTCTGCACCTCCCTTAACGAGCTTCATTATTTCGTCTGCTGCTTTTTCGAGAGTGTAAATATCGGTATTCACATCATATCCCTTTTCCTTCAACTTAAGAAAAAGCTGTGTGAGCTGAGGAATGTTGAGCCCCATTGAGCGAAGCTCCTCAGCATGGCGGAAAACTCCGTCGACAGTGTCGTAATAGGCTAGCCTTGACTCGTTCATAACAAGCACCTTGGTTGCGATTTTAGAAATATCCTCCATTGAGTGAGAAACAACAAGAACTGTTGAGCCTGTGTTTTTCTGATAGCTTTTAATAAGTGAAAGAACAGTTTCCCTGCCCTTTGGGTCAAGACCTGCACAGGGTTCATCAAGAATGAGAACCTCCGGCTCCATTGCCATAACGCCCGCAATTGCCACTCTTCTTTTTTCACCGCCGGAAAGGTCAAAGGGCGACTTATCAAGATAGCTTTCATCAAGACCGACAAAAGAAATAACCTCTTTTATTCTTTTATCAATTTCCTCATCGGAAAGCTTCATGTTTTTCGGTCCGAAGGCTATATCCTTATAAACGGTTTCTTCAAAAAGCTGATATTCGGGATACTGAAAACAGATGCCTACCCTGAAGCGGACATCTCTGATGTTCTTCTTATCCTCCCAGATATCCTTTCCGTCAAGCATAACAAGACCGCTTGAGCCCTTCAAAAGGCCGTTGAAATGCTGAATAAGGGTGCTTTTGCCTGAGCCTGTGTGACCGATAATGCCCACAAGCTCGCCCTTTTTTATCTGAAGGCAGACATCCCTGATTGCATCAACCTGAGATGTAGTGCCCTTTGAATAAACATGAGTTAAATTTCTGGTTTCAAGTACAAAATTGCTCAATTTTTGTCCTCCGTAATGCTGACAATTGAATTTACAAGCTCATCTATAGTCAGAATGTCATGACTCAGGTTGAGTCCCCGTTTTATAAGCATATCCGTAAGCTCCGTTGCTTCGGGAACATCAAGACCTGTTTTTTTCAGTGTTTCAATATTGGTAAAAACCTCTTTGGGAGCTCCGTCAAGAAGAATTCTGCCCTCATCCACAACAATGACCCTGTTAGCTTTAACAGCCTCATCCATATAATGAGTGATGAGAACAACAGTTATTCCGAATTCCTCATTGAGCATTCTGATGGTTTTCATAACCTCCTGCCTTCCTCTCGGATCCAGCATGGCAGTAGGCTCATCAAGAACGATACATTCAGGCTTCATTGCAATAATGACTGCAATTGCAACCATTTTCTTCTGACAGCCTGAAAGCTTATGAGGCTCAAAATGACGAAAATCATACATTTCGACCTGCTTCAACGCTTCGTCTACCCTGCGCCTGATTTCCTTTGGCTCAACGCCGAGATTCTCAGGCCCGAAAGCCACATCATCCTCAACAATGGTGGCAACGATCTGATTATCGGGGTTCTGAAAGACCATGCCGACTTTACGGCGAATATCAAATAATCTTTCTTCGTCGCCTGTATCAATGCCGTCAACAAAAACCTTGCCCTGTTGAGGCGTCACAATAGCATTGCAAAGCTTTGCCATGGTGGATTTTCCGCAGCCGTTATGACCAAGCACTGCAACAAAATCCCCTTTTTCAATTGTGAGAGACATATTTCTGATGACATTTTCCACAGGTGCCTCATCAATGTCGTCTGCATAACCAAAGGTAACATTTTTAAATTCAATGTAATTTTTCATCTGTAACCTCTCAGAACTGCTAAATAATTATTTTTCCCATATTGCGGAAGCACCGCAAGGAAGCACCATTCCCGTTTCACTGACAGGAAGACCGATTTCGGAGGATGAAACCTTGCCGCCGAGCTTCTTTTTCACAACCGAGCCGAGAATATATTCCATAACGGAAGCTGAAAGTCCCGTTGTGTAAGAATTGATAAGCACCATAAGAGAATCCTCATGCAAAAGCTCACTGCAAAGCTCAACGAAGTTATATACCTCGTCTTCTAATTTCCATACCTCTCCGCCGGGACCTCTGCCGTATGAGGGAGGGTCCATAATGATGATGTCATATTTGTTTCCACGGCGGATTTCCCTTTGCACAAACTTGATACAGTCATCAACAATCCAACGGACACTTTTATCCTGCAAGCCCGATGCCACGGCATTTTCCTTTGCCCATGCCACCATACCCTTTGAAGCATCAACATGAACAACATGAGCGTTCTCAGACAAAGGAGCTATTGTTGCTCCGCCTGTATAAGCAAAGAGGTTGAGCACCTTTACGGGTCTGTTCGCCCTTCTGATAACCTCTCTCGTATAATCCCAATTGACGGCCTGTTCGGGGAAAAGTCCTGTGTGCTTAAAGCCCATGGGCTTGATGTTGAATTTAAGATCCTTATAATTTATGCTCCAGAAATCCGGCATTTTTGACTTGATCTCCCACTTGCCGCCACCGGATTTTGAACGGTGATAGTAAGCATTTGCTTTTTTCCAGAGTGGATTCTTTTTCGGTGTTTTCCAGATAACCTGGGGGTCAGGTCTGACGAGGATAATATCACCCCAGCGTTCAAGTCTTTCACCGTCTGAGCAATCAATAAGCTCATAGTCTTTCCATTCTTTTGTGTATCTCATAGTACATTCACCTTAAAATAATTTCTGTTGACCCGGCATATCAATACCTAAGTGCTCATAGCCTGCGGGAGTGACAACTCTGCCCCTCGGTGTTCTGCCAAGGAAGCCTATCTGCATAAGGTAAGGCTCATAAACATCTTCAATAGTAACCGCTTCTTCACCGATAGCCGCCGCTATGGTTTCAAGTCCTACAGGGCCACCGTTATAGCTTTTAATCATTGTTGAAAGAAGGAGCCTGTCAATCGAGTCAAGTCCCATATGGTCAATTTCCATTTTCTGAAGTGCATAGTCAGCAATTTCTTCGTTGATAATTCCGCTGCCCTGAACTTCGGCAAAGTCTCTTGCTCTTTTAAGAAGTCTGTTTGCAATTCTCGGTGTACCTCTTGAACGTGAGGCAATTTCAAGTGCGCCGTATTTATCAATATCAATGCCTAAAATTCCTGCACTTCTTGTTACAATCTGAGCGAGCTGCTCAGGTGTATACAGTTCAAGACGAAGAATAACACCGAAACGGTCACGCAAGGGTGCCGAAAGCTGTCCCGCCCTTGTTGTTGCACCAACAAGCGTAAATTTGGGAAGGTCAAGTCTTATTGACCTTGCAGATGGTCCTTTGCCAATGATAATATCAAGAGCGTTATCTTCCATTGCGGGATACAAAACCTCTTCAACGCTTCTGTTCAGGCGATGAATTTCATCAATGAAAAGCACATCACCCTCATTAAGGTTGGTAAGAAGTGCCGCAAGATCTCCCTGCTTTTCAATTGCAGGACCTGAGGTGACTCTGAAATTAACATTCATCTCATTGGCGATAATACCTGCAAGGGTGGTTTTTCCGAGCCCCGGAGGGCCGTAAAGAAGAACATGGTCAAGAGCCTCTCCTCTGCCGGAGGCGGCTTTGATATAAACTTCAAGATTTTCCTTTGCCTTATCCTGTCCGATATAATCCGTAAGCACCTTCGGTCGGAGTGAGGTTTCAATATCGCTGTCAAAGCTTGTAAGATCGGGAGCGATTATTCTTTCTTCAAAATCCATTTGTTTTCACCTTTTATTGCTTTGATAATAATTTAAGTGCCTGTCTGATGATATCCTCAACTGAAAGAGAGGGGTCAATTTTACTGACGGCAACTGCCGCCTCACTCTGAGAATAGCCGAGCATTGAAAGTGCAGCAACGGCTTCGCTTGTGTTAGGCATTTCAGTTGTTGCAGCTACCTTTGCGCCCTCATAGAGACTGTCATCATCCGCAACAAGTCCGCCAACCTTATCCTTAAGGTCAAGAATAATTCTCTGTGCAATTTTAGGTCCTATGCCGGGAGCTGACTTGATAAGCTTCACATCGTTTGCGGAAATCGCAAGAGCCAACTTTGACGGCGGAAGCTCAGACAAAATGGCAAGAGCCGCCTTCGGTCCCACTCCGTTGACAGAAATCAACATTCTGAACCATTGAAGCTCGTTTTCCGTGGAAAAGCCGAACAAATCAAGTGCATCCTCACGGACATTGAGATGAGTGAAAAGCGTCACCGTCTTTTCGCCGTTTATATCATAAAGAGTGCTGTTTGAGGTCTGACAGTAAAAGCCTACCCCGCCGCAATCTATAACTGCAAAGTTTGTGCCTTTTTTGATGAGATTTCCCGTTAAGCAGTAAAACACCTGTTAAATCCCCTTTCTTATTCTCATATTGCCGATAACCGACAGTGAGCCGCTTGAATGTGCATGGCAGATTGCCATTGCCAGGGCATCGGCTGTATCATCGGGCTTGGGTACCTTTTCCAAAGCTAAAATTCTTCTTGTCATTTCCTGTACCTGCTTTTTATCTGCCCTGCCGTAGCCGACAACGCTCTGCTTGACCTGCAAGGGTGTGTATTCAAAAACAGGCACCTTATTTTTCTGTGCCGCAAGCATTATAACTCCCCTTGCCTGGCTGACATCAATAACGGTTTTTGCATTGCTGTTATAAAAAACCTTTTCAACGCTCATAGCTTCCGGTTGATATTTTTCAATTATAGCCGTAAGATCGTCATATATTTTTTCAAGTCTTTCATTAAAGGGTGTTCCCGCATCTGTAAGAATTGCACCGTAATCGATAACGGTAAAGTGATTGTTGCGGTAATCTATAACACCGAAGCCCACAATTGCATAGCCCGGGTCGATACCTAATATAATCATGGCATACTACCTCACTGTAATAATCAATATATTGTAACACAAATATATTAAATGAGCAATAGAAAACCAAAATAAAAAACCGATTTAAGCTAAACTTAAACCGGTTTTTGAATCGAAGCTTATTTGTTTTTCTTTTTGAAAATGAAGAGCTTTGAAAAAATGTAGTTAAGAATAACCACAACAACTGCAAGAATAACCTTAGCAATCATTTCTCCTCCGATTTCAAAGGAAAGAATATTCAGTGAATACTCGTTGAAGCCGAGCAAATCAACAAACACGAAAAGCCCTGCTTCTTCAATGAGAAAGGAGAATACTCTTGCGGCAAAAAATGAAGGAACCTCCTTCAGAAGCACCCGGGGAGCCCAGCTTTTGCTTTCGAAAACCCAAATTTTATTTGTTACATATGCAAAGATAACAGCCGCAATCCATGCGATAACATTTGAGATGAGATAACGTTCATCTCCGAGAGCCAAACCTGAGAGCTTGAAAACGACAAGATTTACAACTGTTGTAAGTCCGCCGAAAACCACATAGGTTATAAGCTCCTTATATTTAATAATCAATTCTTTAATCTTTTTCATAGCTTAAAATCTCTTTTGCAATAAATATCGGTCTTTCTTTGACCTGTGTGTGTATTTTTCCTATATAATAACCCATTATACCCATAAAAACGCAAACAATTGCACCCACAAGAAGAATAAGTGAAGCAATATATCCCAATTCAATACTTGCCGATGTGAAAACATCAACAAAAAAGAATATGATGAACTGAAGTACGGACAAAGCTCCCATGAGAACACCCGCATACATCGGCACTTTCAAAGGCATATCGGTGTAAGCAATTATGCCGTCAAGGGCATATTTGAGTAATTTTCCGAAATTCCACTTTGTTTCGCCGCTTTCTCTCTCCTTAACTTCATAAGGAATTGAAATAGTGTTATAGCCTACCCATGAGAAAATTCCCTTTGAAAAGCGGTGATATTCAGGCAGAGCGAGAATCGTTTTGACAACGCTTTGTCGCATGGTTCTGAAGTCACTTGCATCAGCGATAAAATCAACCTCAGTTACCTTATTGATTGTTTTATAGAACATGGTTTTACATGCTGTGATGAACTTTCCTTCTTTACGCTTTTCCTGAAAAGCCGCTACCATATCACAATCAGGATTCTCATCAAGGATTTTACCCATTTGAACTGCATATCCGGGGTCTTGCTGAAGGTCAGCGTCTATTATTGTCACATAATCCCCCACTGCCTGAGTGAAGCCTGCGTACATGGCAGCCTCCTTGCCGAAATTGCGTGAAAAATTGACAACCTTGATTTTAATATCCTTATTTTCATTGAAAAGCTTTCTGAGCTTTACGGGAGTTTCGTCACGACTTCCGTCATTCACAAAAATTATTTCATAATCTTCGGTGTAGTTTTTCATTGCATCCTTTGTTTTTTCAAGGAACTTTTCAACATTACCCTCTTCATTGTAGCAAGGCACAATGAGTGAATGCTTGATTTTCATTTAACACCCTTCTTTCTTTGATTTTTTAAAGTCGGGATTCTTTCTGATCCGAGAATAATAATACACCAAAGCCAAAAATATAGCAAGACCTAAAAGAGAAATTATTGCACCGATTTTCAGACCCGGAGTGCTGTATCTCAGTTCAATCTCATGGTCTCCCTCGGGAAGCAGCAGACCGCTGTACATTCCGTTGACTCTCATAAGCTCAGCTTTTTCGCCGTTGACATATGCAGTCCAGCCGTTTGAATAAGGAACGGACATACAAAGCAGCTTGCTCCGGCTGAGACTGATATCTCCCTTAACCGTGTTATAGTCAAGCTCAAGGTTATTGAGTGTTTCAGCTTTGAGTTCATTCACATTTTCTGCATACTCCGTCATGGGCTGAGCGATTATGTTAAGCTCATCAAATGAGTATGTTCCGGTATAAGGGAAGGTAATGGTTATTTTTGTCATCCCTTTTTTTGTGTAACCCATATTTATGTCAAAGCTCTTTCTGTTGGCATAAAAGGAAGCATTGGGCGTGTAATAAATAAACCGGTTAGCAAAGCTTTTTCCGCTTTGTATTTGTCCTGCAAGCTTGATTTCAAGCTTTCGGTTCTGCTGCCAGGTGTTCTTTTTGCCCGAAATTTTCTTTGCCGCTTTTTCACCGAGATTTTCAAAGCTGAAAAGGTTATCCGGATCAACGGCTTCATTATCAGAATAAAGATCATAAGGATTTGTTCCGACATAATCCAAATTCATAACAGAAAAATATGTTTCGGATTTTTTCACGGGCTCAAAGATGAAATCCACCCTTGCACCGTTTTTTGTGACAACAAAGCTGTTCCCTTGCTTTGTAACATACTTACTGCGGCAATTTATTTCATAATCAAGCTTTATGCTTGTTGTGGTGATTTCACTCCTTCTGAGTGCATCAACCTCATTTTCGAGCACAACACTTTCAAGCATTGCTGTTTCCTTATCAATTGAGTTTTCAAGTGAATCGAATTCCGCCTCGGTGATATATTCATCATAAGTATATCCGAACGGAAGCTCAAATTTATTTTTCCATACACCCTTAATTTCCGTTTTTTCATATCCGTACGGAACCAAAGTGTTAGATTTGACCGTATTCACAAAATACTTGACCGAAGACAATGTGTTAAGCACTGTTCTTGCATCAAAGCCGTCATAAAAATACGGTGTATTTTCACTGACATTCATTTCATTTCTGAAAGCTGAAATGTTGCCGTTTGAAAGGCTCCAATAAAACTGCGTAGACTTAAGACCATCGATAAAGGAAGCGTTGGTTGCAAGGTCTCTGCCTGTATATCGCCAGAAATCGCTGTCCTCCTGCTCTGCCTCGGCAGCAGAAAGCATTTTATTGTTTGTTGTGTATGACACTTCATCAAACCTTTTGCTGACACTGAACTCAGATATATAATCCGAGCCGTCGGGCGAAATCAGATAATATGAGTAAACGAAAATACTGACGACAGCCAGAAGTGAAAAAACAACCTGGAGTGCCTTGATGTTTATCTTGTCCTTTTTCTTATAAGCAACAAACAAAATCAAAGGAACAAGTGCGAGCAATAAGCATGGAATTATTATCTGCAGGCTTATTTTTTTAACTGTAAGAAGAGCAATTACGGTAACGACAACAGACATGCCGGATACTGCCGTAAGCTCTTTTTTTCCCGCAGAAAGGAGCTTATTCCAGCAAGTAACCACAATGTAAGAGGCAACCAGACAGAAGGCAAAGCACCATCTGTTGCATACATATGACAAGCCGTTGAAAATCACACCGAAAATCGGGAAAATCATAAAAATCAGGGTAGTTGCAAGAGAAAGCTTAAGGTGTGTATTTTTCTTTCTTTGGGTGAACAGAACAGCTACACTCGGCAAGAAAAGAATCGACATACCGGGACGAAGCCATGCCCCCGGTGTTTCCGAAGTGATGAATGAGCGAAAGAGTGTTTTATAATAAGAAAAGCCGTAGAACAACTGATACATATTCTCGGAAGCAGAGCGTTTATCCCCCAAAAAGGCAAAAACAACAGGCAGGAATAAAACGGCACCCATACTTACAGCCAGAACAGAAGAAAGTGCAATTTTTATAAACGGTGCAACCATGCCTTTGATGTCGGTTTTATAAACTGTAACAAGCCTTATAAGAACATAGACCACCGTAAGAATAACCAGCATATAGAAAAAGTAGAAATTGCTGAATTCGGCAAGTGCCACCATGAAAACAAAGAGAAGTACACTCTTTCCCTTCAGTATTCTTTCAACGCCCAGCACGATAAGAGGCAGCCATACCATGGGGTTTACAAAGTACGGGTGCTTGAGACCTGCGTAAACAGCATAAGCTCCGAAGCAATAGGACACAGCCCCCGTAAGAACAGCAAAAACATTCCTTTTGCCCGTCTGAAAACAAAGATAAGAAAAAGCAAGACCCGCACAGTAAAGCCTGAAAACAATCATAAACTGATAGTAATAATGAATATACTCCGTGGGCACAAAAACGCTGAGATAATTGAAGGGGTCACCCAAGGAATAATAAGCGAAGGTGCTTATTACATCCGAACCGAGACCTACTTCAAAATCCCACTGAGGAATGACAAATCTGTGTTGCGTGAAAAGGTTAGCAAAAAATTCTCTGGCATAGCTTGAAAAATACATCAGAGCCTTATAATGCTGATGAAATGCATCTCCGCTTCTCACAAGGGTATAATCGCTGAAAATAAAGCCACTCAAAATAACAAACGCCATCAAAGCGAATATCACCGTGTATAAACCGATAAAGCCGGGATTAAATCCGGATTTTTGTTTATTGAGAAGCTTGTTATGTCTTAGGTTCTTATCCTTCTCTCTTTTCATATTTTTCACCCGATTTAAACATTTTTTTATTTATTGTAACAAATATAAGCCTATACAAGGTTATTGTATATTATTAAATCAGCAGAGTCAAGAATGTTTACACTTTTGTAAGATTTTTATTTAATGAAAATCAGCACCCTCAAGCAATAAAGGTGCTGATTATTTAAAAAATTATTTCTTCTCTCTTTCACGGATAACGAACCTTGTGGGGGTACCTTCAAGGCCGAAAACTTCTCTTATCTGATTATCAAGATAACGCTGATAGCTGTAATGGAACAGCTCTTTATCATTGACAAAGCAGACAAACGTAGGCGGTCTTGTTGAAGCCTGAGTCATATAGTAAATCTTGAGCCTCTTACCCTTGTCCGTGGGTGGCTGAACCCTGGCGGTGGCAGAAGCAAGAACATCATTTAATTTACCCGTTGAAATACGCATGGAATTCTGCTCGTCAACAAACTTGATAAGCTCAAAAAGTCTGTCAAGCCTTTGTCCTGTTTTTGCAGAAATGAAAATGATAGGTGCATAGGACATAAAGGAAAAATCGTTCATCAATTTTTTGCGGTAGTTATCCATGGTTTTGCCGTCTTTTTCCAAAGCATCCCACTTGTTGACGGCAATAATACAAGCCTTACCCATTTCGTGTGCAATACCCGCAACCTTTGAGTCCTGCTCTGTGAAGCCTTCAACGGCATCTATCATAATAACACAGACAGAAGCCCTTTCAACAGCCATTTTTGCACGGATTACGGAATACTTTTCTATCTGGTCTTCAACCTTACTTTTTCTGCGCAAGCCGGCTGTATCAATGAACATAAATTCACCGAACTCGTTGGTAATATAGGTATCCGTAGCATCTCTTGTTGTGCCGGCAATGTTTGAAACAATTGCTCTTTCTTCACCGGAGATTGCATTGATGAGTGAGGATTTGCCCACATTGGGCTTTCCGATAACGGCAACCTTGATTGTGCTGTCATCCTCTTCTTCCTGCTCCTGCTCCGGAATATATTCAAGAACAGCATCAAGAAGGTCACCTGTTCCGTGACCGTGAACAGAAGAAACAGCAATGGGGTCTCCGAGTCCGAGATTATAGAATTCGTAATATTCCAACGGCATTTCGCCGACCTTATCACATTTATTGACACAAAGTACAATCGGCTTTCCGCTTTTGAGAAGCATTGCGGCAACATCCTCGTCGGTTGCAACAACACCTGTGCGAAGGTCTGTGACAAAAATAATAACATCAGCACTGTCAATTGCAAGCTGAGCCTGACGGCGCATCTGCTTTAAGATTATATCATCACTTTTCGGTTCAATACCACCTGTATCAATGAGAAGAAAATGACGGTTGAGCCATTCACAGTCACCGTAAATACGGTCTCTTGTGACACCGGGGGTATCGTCAACAATGGAAAGTCGCTGACCGATAAGCTTGTTGAAAAGAGTAGATTTACCTACATTCGGTCTTCCCACAATCGCAACGATTGGTCTTGCCATATTTATCGCCTCCTTAAAAATATATTAAAGCTTAACCTATAATTTTATTTACTAAATCCACGCCGTCTGATGCAACCGTATCAATGCTGACATCAAGAGCTTTTTCCACATCATCCAGAGAATAATTATCAAGAAAAAGACTGCCGTCACTCATAAGCATAACCTCGGGAATCAGAAGCAGACCATGTAATTGCTTATCCCTGAGCTGATTTATCAAATCCTGAGCCGTGATAAGCCCTGCAACGGTAATAGTATGTCCGAAGAAATCGTTTTTGATTTCATATACATTAACCTTCAGCTTCGGATAAACCTTCATAAGCTCATCTGCAATACCCTTTATCAGCGGATATGCCGCAACGCCCGTAGCTATGCTCAGCTTACGGTCAACCTCAGCCTGAGGATCGATATCCTTGAGGAATCCGTCAACCTCATCTCTGAGGCTTGTCCACATACCGACACCGTTTTCAATCTGCGGATAGCCTTCATAGTAATCGGCATCCGGAATTTCTCTTTCGGCCTTAAGATAGAATTCATCCGCCGCATAAGCGAGCCTTGTGCCGTGCTTTTCTTTGAACTCATCACCGAAACGGCTGATAATATCAATAACATCGGCTGCAGTTTCCTTATTATATCCGGGCATATCGAAAAGTCCCTCACGATGCTTTGTAATACCGACAGGAACAGCGGCAATGCTCTGAACGGCAGGATACAGCTTACCAAGCTCGGTAAGGCTGAACAAAAGCTCTTTGCCGTCATTGATGCCGGGACACAGCACAAGCTGAGTATTAAGCTCAATTCCCGCATCTGCAAGGCGCTTTACCATATCAAGGCATTCTCCTGCCCTTTTGTTATGCATCATTTTCACACGAAGCTCCTTGTTCATTGTGTGAACGGAAATATTCACGGGGCTTATGTGCATTTTGATTATTCGGTCAATGTCTTTATCAGTGAGATTAGTCAGTGTAATATAATTTCCGAAAAGGAAGGACAGACGGGAGTCATCATCTTTGAAATAAATGGTTTCACGCATCCCCTTCGGATTCTGGTCGATAAAACAGAAGATGCATTTATTATGACACCTTTTCTGATTATCCATAAGATAGGTTTCAAATTCGAGACCGATATCGTCCTCGGCTTTTTTGTGAAGCTTTATCCTTTTGATTTTTCCGTCGTGCTCAATTTCAAGGATGACTTTTTCATCCTTAAGATAAAACTGATAATCAAGAAAATCATTTATCTCATTTTCGTTGATACTTAGAAGCTTATCACCTGATTTTACACCTTTGAAAAAAAGCTGAGACCACTTTTTGACAGATTTGATTTCTACTGACATATACTTTTACTCCTGAGATTGACAAAATCGATTCAGACCGCATTTCACAATAAAAAAGGTAGAGTAGCTGCATAGCTTCTCTACCTCTCAAAGTTCCAAAGGCTTAGTCTTCGTCCTTAACAACAACCTGCTTGCCCTTGTAATAGCCACACTCAGCGCAAACCTTATGGGGTACAGTGTATGCACCGCACTGCTTGCATCTTACAAGTGTCGGAGCGTCGAGCTTCCACACATTTGAACGTCTCTTATCTCTTCTTGCCTTTGATACTCTTCTCTTTGGTACTGCCATCTTCCAGCAC
>JAFUQS010000011.1 GCA_017472225.1 Clostridia bacterium
CATTACTTTGCCTTGGTATATCGCATTCAAAAAAGATCAAAGAGAACAAGGATAAAGAAGATAAATAGCCAAGGAGATCTCGTTATGTTGGTTGCAGGCATTATAATTACAATCGTTGCAGTTCTGATGATGATATTTCCGCAGTTTTTTGTTTTGCTGAAGAATTGTTCGTATTTTACTTCTGCGGATAGCGAAGCAGACTACATTGCAAACAATCAAAGCAAGCTTGAGGAATTGAAGAAGAATTCCACACTTGTTTGGAGTGCTGAACAGTAACTAAGTAAGGCGTCGCTTCGGCGGCGTCTTTTGCCAATGTTAACAGCCGTTGCTTGTAGCAACGGGGGATTTTCCGTATAATGGAGATAACGAAACAAAGAAAGGAAGTTATCCCAAATGTTAAAAGAAAACCTCAAAACAATTAGAAAGACGAAAGGGCTATCCCAAGAGGAACTTGCAATTAAACTAAATGTAGTGCGGCAAACAATTTCAAAGTGGGAACAAGGTTTATCGGTGCCGGACTCCGAGATGCTACTAACAATTTCAGAAGTACTTGAAACACCAGTTAGCACATTGCTTGGCGAAACTGTTTCCGAGGCACAGGCTGATGATTTGAAAGTAATCGCAGAAAAATTGGAAGTTATCAATCTACAACTTGCTCAAAGAAAAACTTCACGTAGGAAAACCCTCAACTGGATATGCATTTCAATTTGTGTTTTTACTGTCATTACACTCTTTATCCTTTTTCTGTTAGGTAGTCCTTATCTCAAATGGGACTACAGTAATGTGGAATGGGCTGTTGTGGGAACAATTTTCCACGGTTTTGAATTTATCTTTGTAAGAGTTGCACCATTTGTATTTATTAGCTCTCTCGTAGGAGCAATATTAACACGAAAGAAACAATAAAAACCGTTTTGATTATTAGAAAGGCATCGCTTCGGCGGTGCCTTTGCTTATGCCTAAACTTAATAGTATGCCCACCAATTCCGACAAATATTCAAAACCGTCACTAAATTTATTGACAAATATTAGTTCGATAGTGTATAATAAATTCCCTCTTATGAGGGACTACAACTGAATACGATGTAAGATTGAGATGTGGCAAAACCACCCAATGCCGGCGGTATGCTAAGAGAAAATACCGTCACCCACCACTCTATGCGTTTTGGTACTGTTAGCGAGTGAATGGGTGCGACAACAGTCCCGTCTTTGAATTTCAAAGCCGTTACATAGAACATCATTTTGAAGCGAGAGCAATGCTCCCGCCGATTTTTGATGTCTGTGTAGCGGCTTTTTTGTTTTGCTCTTTCTGAAAATATAGAAGAAATTTTCAAAACCGTTTGCATTTTCGCCTTTCTCACTGCCTATTCTTTGGGGATGAAAATTTTTCGAGGAATTTTTACAGAAAGGTGATATTTTTGCCCTTCTCGCTGCCTACTTATTGGGGAATATAAATTTTTTGTGAATTTTTCGCAAAACGGTTGTATTTTACCTCTTTTCGCTGGCTACTCCTTGAGGGGGTAATTTTTAGCCGCTTGTACTTAACAACTGAATGACCGTCTGAATGGGATACTCCGCCAAGACTTCCCCTATGGGAACGAGCGAGAAAACGCCGCTGAAAAAGCAGGGGCAGGAACGACATTCGGATAGAACGGCAAATTGGCTCTTGAACTGTTAAAGTTGGTATTTTTCCAAAAAGAATAGGTTTTGACGATGTCTGCACCGTTTAGGGCATTCCTATCGCAAAATCCGTGTTTTTCACAAGTATTGAACTGTGAAAAATCGGTCAAAAATGCCCTGCTTACAAAATAAAGAAAAAACAAGCCAAATTTTGAAAGGAGCGTGAGCTTATGAAAACAGGACTTAAAAAGTCGCAGAAAACAACAGAAATATTCTTCGATGAAGCAAGCCGTTGGATTACGGTCAACACCTACAACACCGATCTCAAAAACAGATTGATCGCTTATGCCCAAAAGCATCCCGATTTGTGTCGGCTTACCGATGATTACGAAGACGGCAGTCTTTCCTTTGAGATTGCAAAAGGTCGCTTTTGTTTTCGGTTGACCGAGCCGTATAGCGATGAGCGACGGGCGGCGGCAAGTGAATATGCAAAGAAGCAGAAAAACAAATTAAGAAACCAGCCGAAGGGAGTGATCCAAAATGAAGATGACTAAAGGAGAACGGCTCGTAGCCGAAATGCTCGGAGATATATCGCAGATGGGGATGCCGGTACTGACCGAAGAACACCCTTTTCTTCGGAAGGTAGTTGCATTTATGCAGACAAGAAAAGAATGGCTCGGCACTGCTACCGACCTTCTGAACGCTGTCGGGGATAACTATACCCCACCCAATACCGTCACAAAATTATTACGGAAATACGACTACCAATATCTCTACAAGGAAAAAGGAATTGACGTATCCTTCCGCCGTACTAACCGGAAAAGGCTAATAGGATTATGCAATCTCTGTTATTCCCGTAGTGACAGTTCTGTGTACGGTAACGGTGACGGTTCTGTTTGAGAGATAGGAGTAATTAAAAGAGAAAACACTATGCCTGTCCACAGGTATAGCGAGCATCGGATTTTGACACCAAAATCCAATCCACACCCTAAAGGGATGTGGACTAACTCAGGGCGTGCCGCCCTATAACCCTGCACAAAAGAATGAATTTAAGAATGGAGATGATGTAAATTGAAAGATAAAAATAAAGATACTGTTCGGTTTTCTGTGCGGTTATCCGAAGAAGAAAAGGAAAAATTGGAACGCTCGGCAGAAATATGCGGACTGTCACAATCGGAATTTGTGCGGCAGCTCTGCAAGGGCAAAACACCGAAGCCAAAACCTACAAAAGAGTTTTGGGAACTGCTTGAAGCACTCTACGGTGTTCACAAAGGCTTTAAGGAATGTGCAAAGTATGAGTCATCGGCACTAAATATCTGCAAAGAAATTGAGTGCTTTATCCTCGATTTGCAGGAGGTGGGATAAATGGCTACAACGAGTTTATGGCATATCGAAGGTCGGTTAAAAGACCTTATTGCCTACCTGGAAAACCCCGAAAAAACAGTAGCGAATAATTCCGCACTACAACCGTTATGGGAGGTTATGTCATACGTCAGCCGCCCCGAAGCTACCGAGCAGGGCGAATATGTTTCCACCATAAATTGCTTAAAGGAAATTGCCCTGCAGCAGATGATTCTAACGAAAAAGCAGTACGGGAAAGAGAACGGATATATCGCTTGGCACGGTTATCAGAGCTTTAAGCCGGATGAGGTTACAGCAAAAGAAGCACACGAAATCGGATTGCAGACCGCAAGAGAAATGTGGGGTGATCGGTATCAAATTATCGTAACTACCCACCTTGACAAAGACCATCTGCACAATCATTTCTGCTTTAATTCCGTATCCTTCATTGACGGTAAAAAGTACGATTATTCCAAAGCAGAGCAAAGAAAACTGCGGAGCGTGTCAGATCGCATTTGTTCAGAAAACTGCTTGTCGGTTATTAAAAATCCACGCAAAGCACCGTCAAGACAAGTGTGGCTTGATGAAAAAAGCGGTAAACCTACCCGTTACAACGTGTATCGTGAAGATATGCGGGAAGCCATTGATTACAGCCGAAGTCCAAAATATATTGAAGAATATTTGCAGAGAAAAGGATATATTACAGACTTCACGGGTAAGCATTGGAAGATAAAATTACCGCAATACGAACACTTTACAAGGCTTGATACCCTTGATGAAAGATGGACTCCCGAAAACTTAAAATGGTCGGTTGGCAGATATGTTTCTTTCGGTAGCAGACGGGCATATATTTCCTATCCAAAGGATATGCCGCAGGACTTAAAGGATTGGTTTCAGCCATTCCATCGGACAAGCCATATCTACCGCTTGTATTTGCATTACTGTTATCTGCTCGGTTACTTGCCGAAAAACACGGATTACAAACCCACAAGTCCCTATCTCAAAGAGGACTTAAAGAAGCTCGACGAAATTTCCGAGCAGGTGCGGTATATGGGTAAATATCATATCGAAACATTTGACGATCTATATGCAGACCGAATAAAAATTGAAAGCGATATGAACAAGCTCATAGAGGTTCGTACCAAACTGCAAAACAAAATCCGCAGAGCAACACCCACCGAAAAAGAAACCTTGCGAGAAGAAAAAGCAGGCGTTACGGCACGGATTACTGAACTGCGAAAACAACTGAAAATGAACAAAGCCATCGAAGAACGCTCCGTTAAAATCCAAGAGAAAACGGACATGTTCTTTGCCAATGAAATTGTAGCTCAAAAAGTTAAAGAACAAAAAATCAGAGAACGACAGAGAGGAGGTTGGGAAAGATGACAGATAGAGAAAAAGATTTGGCGGAGATCCTTGCAAGGTTAGAGGAACAGCGCCCCGAAATTGAGCGTATCCTTCGCCGCCCCGCTATCATTGATACGGGCAGAGAGCCGAAAGACCTCTGTCGTATCCCGAAAGATGTGGACTTCACCGAAAAAGACGGACACACGGAAGATGAGGTCGTCGGGCACTTGAATCCCGATGGCGAAGAATATCTGCTTAACACCGTTATCAGAAAACTCGGATATAAATTTCACGAAGAAGCCTAAACTTTATCACATTAAAGAGTTGAATTAGACGGTAGGATATGGTATAATGATTACAGCAATATACTGTATCCGATTGTCGGAAAGGAGAAAACTTTGAATAACAGACAATCAGAACAGAACAAAATCACCGCCCTTTACTGCCGTTTATCCCAAGATGACGGGCGTGAGGGTGAGAGTAACAGTATAGTCAACCAAAAAGCACTTTTGAATGAGTATGCACGAAAGCACCGCTTTAAAAATCTGCAATTCTTTGTGGATGACGGGTATTCCGGAACGAGTTTTGACCGCCCCGATTTTCGCAGAATGGAGCAGATGATTGAAAACAAAGAGATTGGAACAGTCATTGTTAAGGATATGTCCCGTCTTGGCAGAAACTATTTGCAGGTCGGTATGTATACGGATATTGTGTTTCCCGAAAATGACGTGCGATTTATCGCCATCAACGATAACGTGGACTCCGCCGTACAGACAGAGTTTGATATGACTCCAATCCGAAACTTCTGTAATGAACTTTATGCAAGAGATACCGCAAAGAAAATAAAATCCACCCTTAAAATGAAGGGTGAAAGCGGAAAGCACTTGACCACTATCCCACCCTTTGGCTATGAAAAGGACAAGGAAGATAAAGACAAGTGGTTAATTGATGAAGAAGCCGCAAAAACAGTACGGTATATCTTCGAACTGTGTGCAAACGGTCTCGGACCGACACAGATTGCAAAGCGATTACAGAACGAAAAGGTGCTGACACCTACGGCATACAACTTGCAGAAAAGCGGAAAGTTATTGCCAACAAATCCGTTCAAGTGGGCACAGAAAACCGTTGCGGCTATCTTGGAGAGAGTGGAATATATCGGGCATACCGAAAATTTCAAGACTTCCTCAAAGAATTACCGCAGTAAAAAACGAGTGTGGAACGACAAGGAAAACAGAAAACTTTTTGAGGATACTCACCCTGCCATCGTAGATAAGTATATCTTTAACACGGTACAGGAAATCCGAAAGCACAAACGCAGACCAGCTGCTACGGGTAAAATCAGTATCTTTGCCGGAAAAGTTTTTTGTGCGGATTGCGGAGCAAAACTGCATTATAACACTTCCAATTACCACGAAGAACGGCAAGACTGTTTTGTATGTTCCAATTATCGTAGCAATACGGGAAGTTGCACAATCCACTATATTCGTGCGGTTACGTTAAACCGACTTGTATTCAAGCACATTCAAGGCGTTCTATCCTATATCCAACAGTTTGAAGCATCTTTCGTTAAGAAAGAGCGAGAAAAAGCGGATATACAGCACAGAATATCGGTGGATAAGGCGAAGGTGGATATTGTAACTCTGAAAAGGCGTGACGAGGATTTAGACACCCTTTTCAAACGTATCTACGAGGATATGGTATCGGGCAGACTTTCGGCGGAACGGTTTGATAAGTTATCTACGGAATACGAAGAAGAACAGCGGCAAGTAAAACAGACTATTGTAGAACTGCAAGAACTTATTGACAACGGCGAGCAGAATGAGGTTGATTTGCAGGAGTTCCTCAGAAATGTCCGCAAGTACACCGATCCGAAAGAGCTTACCGCAGAAATACTCAATGACTTGGTTGACAAAATTGTGATACACGCTCCCGACAAGAGTAGCGGTCACAGAAAACAAAAGATTGAAATTTACTACAAGGCTGTTGGAATCATCAATATTGCTGATGAGGATTGCGTTGCCCTCGATGGCAGACTCGGTATGCAAAACCGTAAAAAGAAAACAGCCTGATAACGCAAAGCGGCGGCACAGCTTTCGCTGTACCGCCACCTTACATAAATACTTCGTTATCGCACCTCGGCTATGAATAGCTCCTTTATTTTTGTTTTTTATGAATTTTCTTCAATGAATTTAATAACATCGCCCACAGTGACGATTGTGTGAATTGCCTTGTTGGGAATTTCAATGTCGAATTCATCTTCAACTGCACAAGCAAGCTCTGCAAGTTCGAGTGAGTTAAGCTCCAGATCATTTTTGAGATCCGTGCTTTCGGTGATTTCGATGCTTGTATCACCGACATACTCTTCCAATAATTTCTTCAGTTTTTTAACCATTTCAGTTCGCTGCCTTTCTGATGATTTTCTTGGTAGTGGTTTTCGGGAATGGCTCATCACGAAGAACTACCTTGTTGATGTGCTTATGATAAGCAAGATTTTTATTGATTTTTGAAATATCCCCATATATATCTTCTTCCGTCGGAGTGTCAATATCCTCCTTCGGATAGATTTCCGCAACGATTTTATCGTCTTTTCCGTAAACGATAACCTCATCAACATAAGAAAGCTTATGTATGAGCTCTTCAAGCTCTTCGGCAGATACATTTTCACCGTTGGAAAGAATTATAAGGTTCTTTTTTCTGCCGGTTATAAAAACGAAACCGTCCTTGTCAACATATCCCAGGTCACCCGTTTTGAACCAACCGTCTTCAAAGCTTTCTTCAGTTCTTTCCTCGTCGTTGTAATATCCGCAGGAAACAGTTGTTCCCTTTGCCCAGATTTCACCGTCAACGCTTTTTACCTCACAGGTTTCAACGATTTTACCCACAGAACCGGGACGGTGATAATAGTCAAAGTTAACAGTGAGAAGGGGAGCACATTCCGTAAGTCCGTAGCCCTGATAAAGGTTAACACCGAGATCCTTGTAGTTGAGAATCATTTCTTCATTCAGGGGAGCACCGCCGCAAATGAAAATTCTGAGTCTTCCGCCAAAGCCTGCTCTCACTTCAGACATAAGTTTATCGCTTATGTTGATTCCGAGTCTGTTGAAAAGGCGTGAAATTGCAAGTCCTGTTCTGAGCTTTTTTTCCTTACCTTCCTTTTTTGCCGTGTGCCATATTTTTTCATAAAGCTTTTCGGCAATCAGGGGAACGATTATCATAATTGTCGGCTGAAATTCCTTGATGTCCTTTTGCAGATATTTCAGTGAACGGCTTATGCAGATTGTAACACCGGCATAAATTCCGCCGAAAATTGTGAAGGTGCTTTCAAGGGCATGATTAAAGGGAAGAACGGAAAGCAAAACATCCTTATCATGGGAATACTTCAAGGAAGCAAGACCGCAGCAAACATTGTTGGCAATGTTTCTTTGGGTGAGCATAACACCTTTGCTTTTACCTGTTGTGCCTGAGGTGAAAAGAATTGCCGCAAGTCTGTCCGGATCAACAGTGGGGAAGAAGACCTCGTCGCTTGTTTCGGGCACTGCTTCGTCAATGCAGAGACTTTTGAAATCTTCACCCAATATTTCGAGTATCTCCTCTGCGGTATCGTCATATTCCTTATCATAGAACAGAAAGTCAGCATCGGATCTGATAAGCTGCTCACTCAGTACCTTGCCGTCAAGCTCTTTGTCAAGGGGAATAACCGTCATGCCGGCATACTGAACACCGATATAAGCGGCAATCCACTGATAGCCGGAACCGCCGAGAATTGCAACATGACCTGTTTCAAGGCCCTGAGAAAGAAGATATTTACCATATCTTCGGCTGTCTTGCAGAAGCTCGTTATAGCTTTTTTCGAAGGTTTCCTTTTTCTTTTTATATTTAATCGCAATGCTGTCACCGTATAACCCGGAGCTGCGTTCAACGAGTTCAACAATGGAATTGACCTTCTCGTTTTTGTAAAACTCGTATTTATTTTTATTCAAAATGCCACCTCCGAGTTGAATATGCAACACTTTTCGCAAAACTTTTGCTTTTGTTACAAGAATACGAAAAATATACTAAATTAAATAAAGTATAGCAAGGTCATATGAACAATTATTTAACAAAACAGAACATAATTTAAACAAAATATTAAAATATACACAAAACATAAATCTGTGACGGTGTTGCATAAAAACAAGGTCAATATTGGTGTTGATGTATTCTTCTGAACGATTTTTCAGAGTAATATCTGACAGAAAAAACAAGTCGGGATATTAACCCGACTTGCAGTATTTTTTTATTTGATTTTTATCTTCTGCGGTGTGCTGAAATAGCTGTAAACATTGCCGCCATCGGTCTTTTTATAGGCTCTTACCTTGAAATAATATGTTTTACCACTCTTGAGTCCTGTCACTGTGGCAGAGGTTTTATTCGCAGAGTAGCTTGAAACCTTGGTATATTTCCCGAGAAGGCTTGTTGAATAATAAAGCTGATATCCGGTTTCATTGCTTACATTTGTCCATGTTACCTTGGCCGCTCCCTTTGAAGGTGAAGTGACCTTGAGTGTCGGTGCATTTGGCTTGGTTGCTGTTGTAAACCTTGTTCCCGCAGCGGAAAGCACATTTCCCGATGAGGTTTTAATATAGGGCCTTACGGAGAAGGAATAAAGCTTACCTGCCGTAAGTCCTGTGAATTTGTAGGTGTTTTCGGTTACGGTTGCAATTCTTTTCCATGAGCCGTTCACCTTGCGGTACACTCTGTAGCCCGTTGCTCCGCTTACCTTATCCCATGAAAGCTTCACGGATGTCGGTGTGCGTTTTGCGGTTATATTCTTTGCATTTTTAGGCTTTGTTGCTGTACCTATCTCCTTGTAGTTATCGGAGAAAATCTTTTCTTCAGCCTCATAGATATAGGCTCTTACCATAAAGGTGTATTGCTTGCCGGCAGAAAGCTCCTTGATTGTGTAGGTGAGGTTTTTGGTGTCGGCGATTTTGACCCATGTGCCTGAGGATTTATCATAAAGCTTGATTCTGTAGCCTGCGGCATTTTTAACCTTATTCCAAGTGAGTGTCACACTGTTCAGTGTTTGTGTTGCTGTGATTTTGGAGGTTACACCCAAAGCAAGCTTGGAGCCGGAATAGAAGGTTCTGTTGTTTGAAACGGAATTGCATCTGGCGCAGTCGTATTTATAAATTGCAGGCTCGGAATAGGTGGCTGCTGAAACAAGATGTGCTTTGTCTGTGATTTTTTCTTCATAAACATGACCGAGAGCAGGTGAAGATTTACTTTTAATCAGTGTTTTGCCGCAAACCGAGCAGTGTGCACCGGTGGATTTGCCTTCCGTGGTACAGGTAGGTGCAATAACATTTGTATATACAGGAACGTGTGTGCCTGTTGAAGGAACAATTTCCTGAGGCACAAAAACTTTGTTGCATATTTCACATTTGTAGCCCTTTGTTAAGCCTGCAGATGTGCAGGTAGGATCTTTGCCCTCCAGCTCAATGATGCAGTGGCGACCTTCAGCCTCATTATATTGGTTTATGAGCTGCTGAAGTCCCACCATGTCCTGCGGAGAGCGGAAAATTTTATCAAAGTTTGTGGTTTTGCCTGCATTGTAATGCTTTGCAATGAACGCATCAAAATCGAAGCTCTTGTGAACCGATGTATCACCGCAATAGCTGTAATCGGCATATAAAGCAGAACGGTTTGTGAGTGCTGTGTAAATTGTCTGTGCGGCAAGATAACCGGTAAGAGGATTGGGATGCTTGCTGTCGCCGAGGGTCTGGTCAGCAGTAGTTCCGTCACCCTGAACATAACGGAGATTATCCTTTATAAAGCTGCAACGGTCAAATTCAAGTGTTGCATTGGGGACTTTAACTGCGCCGGTGTAAATATCATAAATCATTTTACCCCAATCGGCAATCTGCATACCCATAGCCCTGAGCTGGTCAATTCCGTTTATAAGAGAGACGATATTATAATCGTATATAATCGGGTGGCACGAAAAAAGAAATTGGGTATCTTCAGGAAAAAGTGCCATGATTTTTTTACATGTACCGACAAGATCCTCATTGGGCTTGGCAGCTTCCGACATAACAACAAAATCAGCCTGAGCGAGAGCATCTGCACTGAGCTTTGAAAGATGATTATCGTAAATGTAATTAAGAGTTCTGCCGGGGTATGTATGGTCAATGACGGTTGCATTCTCGCCGTTTGAAAGAATGAGATTATGCAGATATCCGTGGTCCTTGGAGCCTGTATCACCGAGAAGCACACAGTTTCCGTAATATAAATGAGAGTTACCGATAATAAAAATTGTTTTGCCCTCAAGGGAAACAATGGGCAGCTTGTCATCTTCCGATGACGGCTTATTTTCATCTTCCGGCGAGCTGACGGTGGTGCTTTCTTCGGGAGTGTCAGACGGCTCAGTGGAGATTTGTCCGTCATCCAGTTTGTTTTCTTCACCGGGAGTTGTTGTTTCTTCTTCCTCCTGCAAAACAGTTGTTGTGACAGCCTCGCTTGTTTCCTCATCGGCTGCATATACGCTGAATGGAGATAAAGCTGATAAGCAGATTATCAAAAGCACTGCTGTGAACAAAATCTTTTTCATAATCAAATTGTTAAGATACCGTAAATGAAGGCATAAGACTAAGAAGCAGGTACCTTTTTTCCTTTCCTTGATTTTTTATTACGAACAATTGTTATATACTCAGATTAGCGTTAACAAGATGTATATACCATTAAAATGTTGCTAAAGAATGAACAAGCTCTTATATATTATGTTTTCAAAGACTTTTTTAATGCCCTCAGTATTTATAGTATGAGAGAAGTGAAAAGGTAACAAAAAATTTTCGATAAAAATGAAAAAAATCAGGCATAAGTGAATTTGAATTTCATCTTATGCCTGAAGATTTTTATTTAATGAGCTTAATTATTATGAATTTTCAGCTTCATTTTTTGAACGCATCGCAAGAACCTTCTGATGGATATCATCCTTGGTTTTGCCTGTCAGCTTATAGAAGAAGAAGGGAACACCTGCAAGGAACATCATAAGACCGTGAACGATGGTGTAGAAGAAAAGAAGGAGAATCTTTGTTCTGAGGCTCTGTATCGGGTTGGGTTCAAGGTCTGTGGGCTGGATATACTGAATGATAGAGCCTTCACCGTAAAGCACCTGAGGAGCAAGAGCACTTGCAATTGTGCCGCTGATAAGTGTGCCGATTGAAATAACAAAGGGCATCGATGCATCAAGACGCTTACCCGTTTTAGCTTCAATATCTTCAAGAACATCAGCCTGGAACATTGAGGGAAGAAGGTTTGATGCACCAAACTGAAGACCGATAAGGAACAGAAATACGATGAAAACAATCTGTAAAATGGAATTTTCGCTTTGGAAATACATATAACCAACTGCAAAAGCGGCAGTATTTACAATGATTGAATAAATACCGCTTGCGATATAAAGCACCTTGGAATTGAATTTATTCAGAAGGAACTTGATAACGAGCATACCGACTGCAGTACCGATACCGGTGGGAAGACCGAACAAAAGATATTTTGAGGTTGAACCGAGAAGCGCCGCAGCAAGGAAGGGACCCATATAGTTTGAAATTCCTCTGAAGCTCTTGAGAAATTCGGAAATAATAATTACCCAACCGTACTTGTTTTCAAGAATATCACCAAAGCCGATAAGCGGATTTTTCTTTTCGGCGGTGTAGGTTACTCTTTCCTTAACGGAATTCATACCGAGAAGAACGGTGATTATGCCGACTACGCCGCAGAGTGCAGCACCGATTATGTACTGTGTGCCTTCATCCTTCCAGATAAGACCGATTATAAGAACAATAACAAGCGGTGCAGAGTTGCCGACTGCCGAGCAAATGCTTCTGAATGAAAGTACATTGTCACGCTCCTTGAGGTTGGGGGTCATGACATTTGCAACCATATTGATTGAGTTACCGAATGTACACATAACGCCCCAGAGCACTGCAACCGTAACAATATAAATCATAAGAACTGTGCTTGAAAGCCCCTTGGGAGCCCAGAAGGTGAGCATAAGAAGAATACCCATCGGTATTGCAACAAGCATTGCGAGAGGTCTGAATTTACCGCCCTTACCCATTTTTCTGCCGTCAATATACATAACGATGAAGAAATTAAGAATAAAGGGTATTACGCTTACCAATGTGTTGAAAAGTGATGTCTGATTTTCCGGAAGTCGAAGAACATTAACAAGATAGGCATTTCTGTAAGAGCCTACCATACCGGTCATATTAGTGTAAAAGAACACACCGATAAGATAGAGAATAAATTCACTTGTTTTAACATGCTTTGTATCTGCCCGGTTCAGGGCATTCGTTGAGTTGTCCATAAAATTTTCTCCTTTTGTCAATTATGGGTTGTAAACTATAATAAAACAGTACATCATTTTTACTTTAACAGTTCAATGCATAAAATCGCTAAAAAATTCCACATACTTTTGTCTATTATTTTCTCAGGTAAGAAGCATAGCGGAAAATGTACTCTCAAGTTCCTGTATACTTGAGATTTTCGGCTCTGATATTTTATGCAGCACATAATTTTTCAATAATATCACACATACGGAAGCTTTGTTCACAATTTGATAACAGTTTTGGCAATAAATATGCTATTATGTAATTAAAATATTGATAAAAAGGAGAGATTGCTGTGAAGAAAATAATTTGTTTGATTCTCACAATTATGATTACCCTGAGCTGCGTACCCTTTACATCCGGAATAATTGCCGATGCCGAAAAATTTGAAACCGAAAAAGGTGTTCAGGTTGAAATGGCTCCGTTCCTTTATAAATCAACTCTTTATCAGATGGAGTTCCCGAGCCATCAGTCTTATGCAATCAAGGATAAAAGTGTTGTCGGTGATTATGCCATTTCCCGTGAAATCAACGACCTTTCCTATACTTTTGTTTTTCCTGCCGGAACCACAGAAATAGAATGTCTGTTATCTCTTAACGGTGAAACTAATTGGCGTGGCTTTTCTGTTAACTCCACGGAAAATCCGTCATATTGGGAAAAGGATAAGGATGGCAATGTTGACTATACCAAGCCTTTGACCTTTAAGCGTGACGAAATAACCGCCGAGCGTGATGAATACGGTGTTTTGTACAGAGATTACCTGAAGGACAAAGCTGTTGAGGGCTTCAAGGCTTATGATAAGATTTATTGGAAGCTCAACTTCATATGCGACGGAGAAGCATACACAGATTACTTTGATATAAAACTTTACAATTACGATGAAGCTGAAAAGTATGTTCTCAAAGCAGTTAATTTTAATGTTGCGGGTCTGCCTTTTGCTGCATTTAAAGGTACAGATGTGATTGCCAACCAAAAGGTTGCCGGAGAATATCTTTCACAGAATGATTTTGATATTGTTGCCGTTCAGGAGGATTTCGGATATCACAAACAGCTTGTTGAGAGCATGAACGGTTTCGAATATGTGACCAATCACACAGGCGGTATTCCCGGCGGTGACGGACTCAACATATTCACAAAAGATATGCCTGTTTATAATGAAACGAGAGTTGCCTGGGACGATGCAAGCGGTATTCTTTCAGACGGATCCGATGAGCTCACTCCAAAAGGCTTTGTTTACACTGTTATTGATGTAGGCAACGGTATTTATGTCGATTTTTACAATATACATGCAGACGCTTTCGATGGGGAGGGCTCAATTGCTGCAAGAACAAGTCAGTACAAACAGCTTGCAGAATTTATTAAGGCTCGTTCTGCTGAAAATGACCGACCTGTAATTGTAACGGGTGATTTCAATAACTATATGCATACTCATGAAAATGACGGAGCACTTTATAAAACACTTTATCTTGAGTGTGGCCTTAAGGATGCATGGATAGAACACCACAACAACGGTGATTATTTTAATATGTATAAATGGCACACAACAGGTCTTTCCGCCTGGGGTAATTGGGACTCAGTTGAAAGATTCATGTATAAATCCGGTGGCGGTGTCGATGTGGTTGTAAGCGATTTCCGCTATGTCAGGGTTTGCGACGATGACGGAGAAGCAATATCTGACCATTCCTCCGCAGAATGTGATTTTACATTCATAAAAACCGCAGACTTTGTTGAAAATACTCAGGCTCTTCAGGTTACCAAAGCCACGAAAAACGATTTTATTCATCGTCTCATGTGGATGTTAACGGCTTTAATGAAGATCTTTTCAGACCTTGACAATCTCCCTGAATTGCTGAAAGATTTTGCCTGATAAAATAAAAAACAGAAATTTCTCCCGACGGACAACCGGAGATTGCATTCCCGTGCCCACGGAGCTATGATGTTTAATAATAACGCTATCCTTGAAACAATAAATTTCAGGATAGCGTTTTCTTTAATAAAAAAAGTGAGTATTCACTTGTGTTATGAATACTCACTTTGTGCGGGTGTTCATAAGGGATTTACTCAAAATATAAGTAAAACCGGCTTCAAACATGGTATTCTATACTCCCTACCTTGCTTAAAGAGAGTAAGCGGTCACTTTTCAAAATTTATGCTTTCCTATGGCTGTGACATTCAGGCTGAGGCGAAGTGGGAAAAATTGACGCATATTTTGAAATAGTAAAGGAACTTTATGCAGAAAACGCTCTACGAAAAGCAAATCGTGTCAGCATCACATTACCGGTACGAATTTTTTTATGTTGACATAACAGTGGAACAAGGGTTATAATTGTTATACAATATTCTTTTACGGAGGGGTAATATGGAGAATAATTCGGTAAATAAATACAATAAGCTGATAAAAGTGATGCAAATAGCTTCCTTTATTTTCATGCTCGCAATGGTAGTTGTCTGTATCGTTTTTATGCAGAAGAACAACATTTCCGTTAAAAATGTTGATGCACTCACGCAGTATCTCACAGGCGGAACGCTTACCATTGCACTTATTATGATAGTGTTCAGCGTTGTAAAATCATTTGCGTTGATTTTTCCGCCTGCGGTTCTGTTTGTGCTTTCGGGAATCGTGTTCGATAATTTATGGATAGCCGTACTTGTCAATTTTGTTGCAACTGCTTGCAGTCTGGTTCTGCCTTATTTTCTCGGCAGATTTATGGGAGCTGATATAGTTACATCCCTTAAAGAAAGATTCAAGGCAATAAAGAAGCTCGACAGCTTTGCCGGTGAAAATTCATTTGCAGTTGTGTTTGTTTTTAAGGCAGGGGGACTTATGCCGTCGGATCTCAGCAGCCTGATTTTCGGAGCGATGAAAATACCCTTCGGAAAGTATTTTCTCGCCTCAAATCTCGGTATGCTTGTGCTTAATGTGTTATGGAGCCTTCTTGGTGCAAAGGGCGATCTTTCAAATCCATTCACATTCCTTTATGCTTTACCGGCATTGCTTTTTGCAATTGCTGCCTCGGTATTAATGAGCAAAAGACAGAAGAGAAAACAATCAGTTCAAGAAAAAACTGAAACGGAGGATAAATAATGAAAACATATGACGTAATTGTTATCGGTGCCGGTAACGGCGGTCTCGCGGCTGCTGCAAACTGTGCCAAGGCAGGACTTTCCACGCTTCTGCTTGAAAGACACAATATTCCCGGCGGTTCTGCATCATCCTTTGTAAGAGGACGCTTTGAGTTTGAACCCTCACTGCACGAGCTTGCCGGTATTGGCGACGAAAAGGAAGTCGGTACAATTGAAGAGGTGTTTAACCGCATTGATGCAAAGGTTGACTGGTGCAGACATGATTCCACCTTCCGCCTGGTTGTACCGGCAAAGGAAGGTGACAAGGATGCCTTTGTCAATGACGACGGCGTTCTTGTTACGGTTGATGCCCGTATGCCTGTTGGCTTTGAGGCTTTTTCAAAAAAGCTTGATGAGCTTGTTCCGGGGTCCTATGAAAGCTGCAGAAAAGCCTTTGACCTGTCAATAAGTATGTTCAAGGCCTTTGAATGCCTTGATGATCCCAAAAAAATTCCCGGAAGTCTCAAAGATGTACCGGATATTATGAGAATGGTCTCCCATACCATGAAAGAGGCTCTTGATGCACTTGGTATGCCTAAAAAAGCGCAGGATATATTCAACACATATTGGTGCTATATGGGCTCACCTGCATCTCAGTTTGACTTTTTATATTATCTGTGTGTGCTTCATAGCTATGTAAGAAGCGGAACGGGTATTCCTCGTCTGAGAAGCCATGAAATGAGCCTTGCCATCGACCAAAAAATCCGTGATTTCGGAGGTGAAATCTGGTATAATTCGGAAGTTACAAAAATTATTATGAAAAACGGCAAGCCTGCGGGCGTTGTTGTAAACGGCGAAAAAGAGGTTTACGGTAAGCAGTTCATTTGTAACTCTTATCCTCATAAGGTGTTTACAGAACTGCTTGACAGAAAGGATGTTCCCGATATACAGCTCAAAATGCTCAACTCAAGAAAGGTTGCCTGCGCTCTTACCACGGTTTATCTCGGTATGAACAAAACAAAGGAGGAACTTGGAATTACCGACTATTCTGTATTTATTGCACCGGATTCCGATTCCGATAAGCAGTATGAAGCAGCTCAGAATTATTTCAGCGGTTACTGTATCATCAACTGTCTTAATGAAATTATTCCCGACTGCACACCTGAAGGCACAAGTCAGCTTTTCCTTACAACAATGACCTTCGGCGATGTTATGAAGGATATAAGACCTCAGGATTACAAAAAGTTCAAAACAAAGGTTGCAGAGAATATGATTGAAACCTGCGAAAAGGCTCTTAACATCTCCATCAAACCCTATATTGAAGAAATAGAAATCGCTCTGCCACCCACGTTTGCACGTTATCTCAACACACCGCAGGGTACACCCTACGGCTATATGCTCCAGAAATGGGACAGTATGCTTCCGAGAACAATTCAATATATCAAGGATCAGCCCTTTGACAACTTCCGGTTCTGCGGTGCGTCTCAGGAAAGAGGCGACGGCTACGGCTGTGCATATTATACAGGTGAAAAGGCTGCAGGCCTTGTTATCAAAGCTTTAAAGGAGGGCAAATAAGATGGCGGACAATTTCAAAAAGCTCAAAGGTTCAAAATTTATAAAAATGCTTCCTGACCGTCAGGCAAGATTCAATGCTGCAAAGGCTGAAATTCCCGAGATTCCGGACAATGCAACAGCTCTTGCAAAGGCACTTCATCCGAAAAAACAGTATCTTAAGGTTGCAGATATAAAGATTATGTCTGAAGACACAAGAAGCTTTACCCTTGTTGCCGATGAAGAAAAAGGCACAAAGGCATTGGCATATTTCGGAGCAGGCAAATATCTGACTATTTTTGAAACCATTGAGGGTATGCCTGTAACCAGAGCTTATTCCATTTCATCGTCACCCAAGCATTCCCTTGAAGGTAAATATGTTCTTACAATCAAGCTTGTAGAGGGTGGACTCATGTCCCGTTATATTTTTGATAATTGGGAAGTCGGCACTTGTGTTGAAGCCTCGGCTCCTGCAGGTAATTTTGAACATCAGCCTCTCCGTGATGCCAAAAAGGTTATTTGTCTTGCGGGCGGAAGTGGAATAACACCCTTTGTTTCAATGGCAAATGCCATTGCCGACGGAGATGAGGATTTTGAAATGACCCTTCTTTACGGCAGCAGAAATTATGATAACATACTTTTCAGAGAAGAACTAAATGAGGTTGCGGCAAAGTGCAGCAAAATCAAAGTGGTTCACGTTCTCAGTGATGAAAACGCTGAGATTCCCGACGGATGTGAAAAAGGCTTTATTACTGCAGAGCTCATAAAGAAATACGCTCCCGAAAATGAAGAATATTCCGTTTTCATTTGCGGACCACAGCAGATGTACGCTTTTGTTGACAAGGAGCTGACAAAGCTTAATCTCGAGAAAAAGTATATAAGACATGAGATGTTCGGTGAGTTTCACAATCCACAGTCTCAGGATGATTACCCTGCAGGCATTCCCGAAACAGTCAGAATCACTGTTACAATTCAGGATAATACATATATCATAAAAGGCAAATCTTCCGATTCAGTAATGCAGATTATTGAGCAGAACGGTCTTGCTGTTCCTGCGAGATGTCGCAGTGGTGAATGCGGTTTCTGTCATTCACACCTGATTTCGGGCAAGGTTTATGTGCCGAAGCACCTTGAATACCGCCGCCTTGCAGACTATAAGTTTGGTTGCATTCATCCCTGTTGCTCATTCCCTCTCACAGACCTTGAAATTAATGTTCCGCCTGCTAAATAAATGCTTTGGCAACGGATATATCAATCAGCGACACAGTTTTGAACTGTGTCGCTGAAGAAACAATAAAAAAGTGAGTATTCACTTGTGTTATGAATACTCACTATGGTGCGAGAGACGGGACTTGAACCCGTACGAGCTGCCCCACACGCCCCTCAAACGTGCGCGTCTGCCGATTCCGCCACTCTCGCATATTTAATTGGCACTCTCTCAAGTGCTTGTATACTATAACACTGCCCAAAGAAAAAGTCAAGACTTTTTTCGAAAAAAATCGATATTTTTTTCTGAACTTTATGTTGCTTCTTTATGATTGACAAAAAGTATTTTCTTGTGTTAGTATTCAGTTGTGTCCGATTTATATCAAAGGAAACCCGACTGAGTGTATCGGGGGACAATAACGAAAAAATCCGGCCTTCTGAACGGATTGTAGCCGGCAACTGCTGATGTAAGGAGAGGTTGTATGAAACCGATAACAATAAATCCCGGACTTTGTATCGGGTGCGGAAAATGTGTTGAGGATTGTGTTTCCGAAAAGCTGGGTATAGTGAACGGAAAGGCTCAGTTTATGTATGAAAGGTGTATTCAGTGTGGTCACTGCTTTGCTATTTGTCCCATGGGTGCCGTTTCAATGACCGCTTATGAAAATGTGGAAGATATCAAGCCTTTGAATATGTCTGAGTTTGACAGCGATAAGCTGCTTCTTGCAATGAAAAGCAGAAGGTCTGTCCGTCAGTTCAGAAATAAAGAGGTTTCCGATGAAATGATTGAAAAAATCATCGAAGCCGGCAGATATTGTCCCACGGGAACCAATGCGCAGGATTTTTCATTTACGGTTGTGAGAGATACTCTGCCGGAGCTTGAAAAGGAAGCAGTGAAGTTTTTCAGACTCGGTCAGAAGGCGGCTACACCTTTTTCAGGGTATATCAAAAACATGACTATTGACGAGCATTTCTTCTTTAAGGGCGCACCTGTTGTGATTGTGGTCAGCGGAAAGGGCGATACAAGCGCCTGCCTTGCTTCTTCTTATATGGAGCTTATGGCTGAAAGCATGGGTCTCGGTGTACTTTATAGCGGATTCTTTGTTGCTGCCGCAAAGCTGAACAGAAAAATTTCTGCAATGCTTGAGCTTGAAAAAGGTCACAGCCCCGTTACAACGTTGGTTATCGGATGGCCTGATGTGGAATATAAACGAATACCGCCCAGAAACAAGGCAAAGGTCAATTATAAATAAAAGCATAAGCTTAAAAATCCCTCGGAGCATTTGCGGAATACTGATAAGGCAGTATTCCGCAGTTTTATTCGCCTATGGCGAGTGATATTGCCTTTGGCAGTGGTATTGCTACGCAGTTTTATTGTGCTTTGCACAGTTTTGGCGGCGAATAAAATAAAACTGAAATCGTAGATTTCAATATCACTTCCCGAAAGGGAAATATCACTCTGTGTCTTGACACAGAATATCACTATATAAAAATTACTGCCCGAAAAAGAGTTTTTCTTACTCTTCTTCGGGCAGCTTTCTTATATCGTAACAAGCAGGAAATTTGTATATCAAATTCCTTTTCTACTATAGAAATACTTCCTTATCAGGCATCTGCATTTGAACTCCGGGGGATTTTTGACAAAGCGATTTTTCACAAAGGCTGATTTAAAACATATTTGCGAAGAATCCGTCGTTTGCAGGCTCAACGGCGGGAACTGTTGAAGTCTCAAAGGTGACAGCTTCCTTTTCTTCACCTTCCTGCATAATGGGGCATTCTCTCGTCTTTTCACCTGTTGAAAGGCTGTGCTCAATTACTTTGAATTCATCAACAGTGTAAAGACTGTCGCCGATATATGTGCCACGGAAGAATTCAGTTGAGCCTGTGGTGTTATGAACAAAGCCTGTAATCTGTGAAAGTTCATTTTTTGTGTAGCTGATAATTGCAAAGCTTTTCACAGCGTTAAGCCCGGCAGAGCCGTAATTGTTATAATCGGTAACGGGTATGCCGATAATGTTCTTTTCTTTGTAATGTATCAATGCCTTGGGCTCATAATTAACTTCACTTGATGCACATTCGATTATGAAATCATCAAGAAGGACAGGCTTTGTCATGTCGGAAATATCAAACAAGGCAATCTTCAGATTATTTGTGTCTGCACTTTCTTCATCGCCGCCGTATCCGATGCCGAGAAGACAATTATCGCTTAAAGGATGAAGATAGGTTGAGTATCCGGGAAGCTTCAGTTCACCTGTCACCTTCGGATTTGTCGGGTCTGACAAATCTAAGCTGAACAGAGGATCGGTCTGTCGGAAGGTGACAATATAACCCTTGTTGCCCATGAAACGAACTGATTTTATCTGCTCATCATCGCCAAGATTTTCACATGAGCCCACAATTTTTAAGTCTTTGTCAAGAACATATATGCTGCTTACATCCTTATAGCTTGTGGAATCATACCGTGTTGTGGCGGCACGAAGGTAGCCGTTGTATTCATCGAAGGAATAGCTGTTGTTAAAGCTGCCGGGGACTTCGCCTTTAGCCATACATTTAATATTTAAGCCATTAAGTGAAAATGAGGTTATCTCTGTTTTTATCGTTTCATCGCCGGGGTCCGTGCCAAGTTTCGTACAAAGAGTATAAAGGGTACTTTCACTGCAGTAAATATCGTTAAGGTCGCCGAGGACAGCAAGAGAGGTGCTCTCTCCGTTACGGGAGGAGGTGTCAAGGGCTGTTATAACGGTGTAAGTTGCGGAATCATCGTCAAAGTGATAAACACAGGCTCCGTCAAGGCTCTTGCCGTTAATCATGGGAACGGCATGCTTTTCAACATCCTCCTCGTTTTCGGCAATAACATAATAGGTTGAAAGGGTGTAAAGAACGGTACCTGTCATACGGGAGCTTCTGAAGTATCCGTCCTGAGATATTCCCGTGATCTTTTTCGGATCAGTTCTGTCTGAAATATCATAAATATCAACATAAGTCACGGTGTCAAGTGTTTCCGTTGCAGTGTCGTTATTTCCGTCTGATGTGTATATCACCGTCAGAGTGTCACCGTTCACATATATTTCTTTAACAGTTGCCTGTGTGTTCCTTTCAGTCTGAATTTTTCCGTTATAACTTAGCTGCATGGTCTGTGTGTCAATGATTTTGAGTCGGGATTCGTATTTATAACTGCCGGAAATGATATAGATATATCTTCCGTCATTTTTTATGATATCACCCTCATCAACGCCTTCTGTCTGCACATTGGTTGTGCCGTATTCCTGGGAGCTCTTGTTAACAACAAAGCCCTCAGCTGAGTCCTCCTCTGAGACGAAAGCGGATGGTGCCTGAGTGACTGCCATGGTAACACCGTCAGCTAAGCCACCGGTAAGATCATAGGTATAATATGATCCGAAAAGGCCTCCTTTTTCGTGGTAAAGAGAAAGAAAATGCTCTTTGAGGCTTTCGTTGCCGTCAAAGGTATAAATACCTGACGGAAGCTCAGTGTCAGTGGCAGGCCGGTTCTGAACGGCTGCTGTTGTTATCGTGATATCGGTAGCCTGCTCCTGCTGACCGTAAAGATCATCTTTAACCGTAACTGAATTTCCGAATCCGTTCTGTGCTATAACAATGGCACCGATGATAATAATGGTAACTGCTGCCGCAAGGGCTTCGGATTTAAAAGCAAAGGTCTTTTTCTCCTTTGGCTTTGTGTTGCTCAATTTGATTTTGTTCACAATGCTTTCTTTTGAAAGGCTTTCGGGCATTTCGGGTGCTTCATTGAATTTTTCATGAAGCTCATTCATCATTTCGTCATACTGTTTCATAATTGACCTCACCATCCTTACATTGATAAGAGTGTTCTGAGCTTTGCAGTGCTTCTCGATATTTTAGAGCGCACCGTGGCATCCTTAAGTTCTGTGATTTCGCTTATTTCCTTTGAGGTGTAGCCGCAGGAATAATAAAGAATAAGTATTTCTCTTTCCTCATCCGAAAGGCTTTTCAGTGCATTTTTAAGCTCTATGCTTTCGCTTTTATCGTCATTTGCCGAGGAAAGGGAGACTTGTGATTGATAGTCCACTGTGTTCATTGCAAAGGCCTTTTCTTTCTGAGCAGCTTTGCATTGATTATAGAGAATTTTGAAAAGCCATGATTTAAAGCAGGAAGCCTTTTTCAGCTGATTGATTTTCTGAAAGGCGATGAGAGCCGTTTCACTCACACAATCCTCTGCGGCACTCACAGAGCCGGTGTAGTAATAAGCGAAGCGGAACATATCCCTGTTATAAATTGCATAAAGCTCCCCGAAGGAATTCACATCACCTTTTTGTGCGTTTTTGACCAGATCATGGGTAATTTTTGAGCTCATAAATTTATCACCGTCCGTTCACTTTATTAGAGTGTGAAAAATAAGTTTTTGTTGCATCCATTTTACTAAAATTTCTAATTTTTTACAACAGTAAAAGCTATGTAAAAAGTAAATACTGTATTTGAGGTGATAAAAATGGAAAAAAAGAAAAGTCAGCGACATTCTCACAGAGACAATCAGGCAACACAGAAAAACATTGAATCAGATAAGTTTTTGAGAAAGAACGAGGAAATTCCCACTTCAAGGCTTGATGAGGTGCCCTCCGATGTTCTCGGTTCATACACCGGTGTTCCTGAGGATGCAGATGAAATGCCTGTTCAGGATGCAGACGACTTATAAAAAAACACCATGGTAAGCTTTGGGTAAAGAAGAACGGAGCCGTAAAAACGCAGTTTTTTTTACGGCTCCGTTATACTGAACAGGTTAATTACGGATTTCTCAACTCTGAGAAGGACGCTTACTGTTTTCTTTTAATCTTATGAGTGGTGGTTTTGTCAAACTCATTATTTCTGATAACAAGCCTTCTGATTCTTTTGTAAGAGGGGAGCTTGCGGTTAACGGATTTTACGACATCATTGATGATTGCATAAATTTCCTTTTCTGTCGGGTCGTCTTTTTTTGCTTTCTGCTTCACTTCTTCCTCATCAGGCAGAACTTCGGCAGTTATTATGTCCGTTTCAATTGAATATACGAGGCATTCTTTCACAAAAGGGCTTTTAGAAAGGTAAAATTCCAGCTCCTCAGGATAAATGTTTTTACCCGTGTTGGTCACAATAACATTTTTGCTTCTGCCCGTTATATGATAATTTCCGTTTTTGTCACGGTATCCGAGGTCGCCGGTGTTGAACCAACCGTCACGCATAACCTTTTCTGTTTCATCCCTGTTGTTGTAATAGCCGAGCATTACCATGGGACCTTTGACATGAATTTCACCAATACCTTGCTCGTCACTGTCCACAATTTTAACCTGTACGGTTTTAATAGGTTTACCGATTGAATCGGGTGTTCGCTCTGTGTCTGAATTGCAAATGACAATGGGGGAACATTCCGTAAGTCCGTAGCCTATAATAATAGGTATGCCAAACAGCTCAAAATCCTCAGCAACATTTTTCTGCAGTGCAGCGGCACCTACGATTATTTTTTTGAGTCTGCCGCCGAAAAGCGTGTGAATATCGGAAAAAATCTCTTTCCGTTTTTCATATCTTATCGTCGGTGCCACCACGGAAAAAAGCCGTACCTTTCTGAGCTTGCCTTCCTTTTCCATGACGGAAATAATTCTGCTGTGTATTTTTTCAAGAATCAATGGTACAGAAACAAAAACTGTAGGCTGATACTCTCCGAAATCACGAAGAAGATATCTGAAGCTTCTGCAAAAGCAAATGCAGCCGCCTTTGCATATCACCATCAGAAAAGCAATGGATTCATAGGTGTGATGAAGCGGAAGAACGGAAAGACTTCTGTCCTCGCTTGTGATTTCAACGCTGTCGGTAACTGCCGCAAGGTCAGAGCACAGGTTATCGTTTGAAAGCATTACACCCTTTGCTACTCCTGTTGTACCCGAGGTGAACAGAAGCACAGCAAGGCTTTGCGGCATAATCTGACCTTCCTCGGGCAGACAGAAGCCCTGTGACAGAAGCTCGTACCCCTTTTGCAAAAGCACATGTAATGGTATGAGACTGTCCTTTTCTCTTTCCTCACAGCTTATCATAACAGGCCTATTATCAATTGAGTGTATGTTTTTCAGAATCTTTTCGGCAACCTCGTTGTCACAAATAATTGCATCTGCCTTGCTCATGTTTAATATATTTGCAATTTCTTGTCCCGTCAGCTCCTTATCTATGGGCACAAGGATACCTACACCGGACATAACTGCCATGTAGGTAAGACACCACTCGTAGGAGTTCTTGCCCGAAATTGCAATTTTTTTACCTCTTAATCCGAGCACTTTCAGAAAAGCTGCCGCCAGAGCATCAACATCGGCTTTGAAGCTTTTGTATGTTACGGGGAATATTTCTTCTTCTTTTTTTATGAGAAAAGCATTGTTTTCGGGGTATTTTTCAGCACTGCTTATGAGCATTTGTCTTATGGTTCTCGGCTTGTTTATGTTTTCGGAATTCATAGCTTCACCTTCAGAATTTGTTATATAATTATATGTTGTCTTCTGAAGCTGAATTTATGCTTTGATAAAAATGGGAGGAAGAAAAAATATCACTCCGAGCGTCAGCCCGGAGTGATATAAAAGTCTGTAGCTTTTTTGTCATACAGAAATATATTTCGGATAAACAACCTTCATGTTTTTGAGTCCTGAACTGCTGAGTGCAGTTTTCCATTTTTTTGCTGCAGCTTCATTCTTGGCAGTGAACTTAATGCCCTTGGCTGTATTATAAAACGCATTCTTATAAATTTTCGGGGCACTGCTTTTGCCGGTGACGGTTATTGTCTTAAGCTTTTTGCAGCCGTAAAAAGCATTCTTGCCAATCATTTTAATTTTATTCAAGGTGAGGCTTGTGAGTGAAACACAGCCACGGAAGGCACCGCCATAAATTTTTTCAATGTTGGTTGCATAGTAAACCTTTGAAAGCTTCTGGCAGTTTCGGAAGGCTCTGTAGCCGATTGTTACACCTGTGGTGGTCTTCGGAAGGGTAACGGTTTTGAGTGAGGTGCAGTTTCTGAAAGCATCGTCACCGATTGTCAGCTTTCCGCAGGTTGCGGGGAATTTAACTGACTTTAATGAAGTGCAGTTGCGGAAGGCATTTTTTTCAATTTTGATTTTACCTGTGCAGCTTTCAGGGAAAACAATCTTCTGAAGATTCTTGCAGTTATAGAAAGCATCACTTCCGATGTTTATAGAACTCGTTTCCTTGGGGAAGGTTATGGTCTTAAGAGCTGTGCAGCCGTAGAATGCTCCGTAATCAAGGAAGAGCGCATCATTTTTGTTTCCGGTCGCAACAATTTTTGTGAGCTTTTTGCATCCTCCGAAGCTTTCCAGGAATTTAACCGGAACTGTAACTGATGTAAAACCGGTATTGCCAAATGCATTGTTGCCGACTGATCCTTCAATCTTTGAAAAATCAAAGCTTTTAAGTGAGGTACAGCCATAGAAAGCATCGGTTGCAACATCTTTTACCTTGCCTTTAAGCACAACGGCTTCAAGCTTTTTGCAATTGGCAAATCCGCCAAGAGTGTCAACATCTCCGAGAAAAGTGATTTTTTTCAGGCTTTCCATTTCGTCAAAGGTTGTCATCACGCCTTCATCTGTTATTCCGTCATTCGGAAACGCTTTAACAGAAGCAGGAACAGTCAATTCCTCAACTCCGTCAAGAGCGGAGAAGAAGTAACTGCCTATATCGGTAATTGTATCGGGAATTGTAACCTTCTTAACGCTGTAATTCTTATTTTTCCAATATTCAGGGCCATCAAGAGGCTTGATATTCTGAATTTTTGTAACCTTGATACCGTCAATTTCAGGAACAATATTGATTTCCTTAACGGTTTCTGAGGCTTTTTCTGTATCAAACCAGTCGTATACCATATAATATTTTTCGCCCTTCTGAGGTTCAATCAGCTTGTACACAACATGGTCTATTATCTTGGTTTTTGCATCCTCAACATAGGGCTTTTCATCCACAAATGCGAAGCCTGCGGAAGCACCGAGGCTGCACATAATTGTGAGAATTGCCAATGAAAATAACAGTGATATTTTTTTCAACATATAAATCAACTCCTGAATCATTAAATTTATGTTATGTATTCATTATAGCATGGGTATTTCATACAGTCAACGAGACTTAAATTTCTCAAAGTATTTTGTTGACGAAAGAAAAATTTATCCCGTTGCAGCTTTTATTATTACATCATACTTTTTCCTCCTTCCGTTTTGATATAAGCTATTGTTTTTCCTCCTTCATAAGTATTAGTGCAGAAAGCAATCAGAGGTAACAGCTTTTTAATTATTTTTAATAAATGAAAAACGGTCACTGTAAAAGCGGAAAAATTCATATGAAAAAAGGCTGCTGCATTTTTTGTGCAACAGCCTTCGGAATTTAATTTTGAGTAATACTTTATTTTTTCTTTTTATCTTCCTCAGCCTTTTCAACCTTGTTAAGAAGGAATTCTTTGAGAATTTGTCTGTTTTCTTCTTCGTCAAGCTTGATAACATAAGAGCCGTTGACATAGGAATCATACCATGTGCCGTCAGCAGGAATCTGCTGTTGAACAATGTCATAGCGGATATATCTCATGAGTGCATTCACACCGAGGGAGAGAAGTTCATTTCTTGTAAGGTCCGTTGAAATGTTGGGAACAACCTCTTCAACCATGTTCAGAAGATCAACGGGGCTTGTTTTGGTTGCCTTGCTGATAATTGCAGAAATTACCTTTCTTTGTCTCTGAGTTCTCTTGAAGTCATTGTCAAGATATCTTATTCGGCAGTACCACAAAGCGACCTTGCCGTTCATTTTGTTTACGCCTTCTTTTATATAAGGAATTTTAACATCCTCACGCATATATTTTGCTTCATTTGCGGTGACATCAATTTCAATGCCGCCAAGAAGATCAACAATCTGCTCAAAGGATTGGAAATCCACCATAACATAATTGTCAATATCAACACCGAAATTATATTCAACTGTGTCAATTGTTGCCTGTGCTCCGCCGTTGCTGAATGAAGCGTTGATTTTTGACTTTCTTTCAAGAAGGGGAATATAAACATAGCTGTCACGAAGAAAGGATGTGAGCTTGATTTGTCGGTTTTTCGTATCAATTGAAAAAAGAATCATTGTATCCGAACGCTGTCCCGAAACATCGCCTCTTGCATCACTGCCTATAAACAGAATGTTCTTCACAGAGGCTTCTGAAACGGCTGATGAATCGAGATATCGGTTTTCATTGATTTCATCGTCATAATTGAGTCCGCCGAGTATCGAATATCCGTAGCCGAAAAGGGCAAGGACTACAACTGCGAGAAGGGCAAAAACAGAAAGCAGAATTTTTGTTTTTGCGCTTGAAGTCTTTTTTCGTTTTTTCGGCGCAGCGGTCACATTCTTGTGGGGAACAGGTCTTTGAGATGCACCGCTCGGATTGGTTCTTTGCCCACGGGGCGGAGCAACACGCTGACCTGACGGAGTGCGGGAGGGGGCAGGTTGCGAAGGTGCTCTGTTTGTGCCGCTTTGAGCAGGTCTTTGCTGATAATATGCCGAAGCTCTGCTTTGAAGAGAGCCACCGTTGTACCTTTCGGAAACAGGTCTTCCGTGGGGTGTTCTGTCAAGACCCTGAACCGTTCTCGGCGGCATTTGCGCAGCGGGTGCTTCACTTATCGGCTCGTATTCGGTAGGCTTGAATGAATATGCATCCTCCAAAAGCTCATCGAATTCCTCGGGCAGAAGTCCCGTATCATTCTCTTTTTTTCCTTCCGAAATGAAGGACTGAGCGTTTCCCGGACCTTTTTTGAAATTAAGGTCAAAATCTTCATCAAAATAATCAGTTTCAAGAAAATCGTTGGGGTCATTTTGGCTGTTGTTTATATTGCGTCTTTTTTTATCTGAAAAATAGATATCGTCCATTTTATCCTCCAATAACAGGGCTGATATTAGTTATATTACAATTATTTTACCTCAAAATAATGAAAATCGCAATAGTTTTAAAAAAGTTATCATCCTAACTTAAGAAATTCGTAAGGAGTATACTTGTCACCCCGGACATTTGACTTTTTTTGATTTTCAGTGTAAAATACATTCTCGAGTGAGTTGGGCAATTGCGGACCCGGGAAACCGGGGATGAGGAAAGTCCGAGCTTCACACAGCAGGGTAACGGTTAACGACCGCCGAGGGCGACCTTAGGGAAAGTGCAACAGAAATAAACCGCCGTATTTTGCGGTAAGGATGGAAAGGCGAGGTAAGAGCTCACCGGCGCACAGGAGACTGTGCGGCCATGTAAACCCTACCCGAAGCAACACCGACAGGATGATACGTCAGCTGGACGAAAACCGAAGGGTGGCTTGAGCCCTGAAGCAATTCAGGGCCTAGATAGATAATTGCCTTAAATGACAGAACTCGGCTTACAGATTCACTCGCATAAAAACGGTGCTCAGAGTACCGTTTTTTATTTTTTGAGGGCAAAAGAATAATTTTACAGAAAAAGCCTCAGCAACCTTGATTTTTCATTTCCGATAATGTATAATCAAAGGAGTCGCAAAGACAAAAGGATTAAATTTAAAGGAGTTAAAATTATGTCTAAGCTCAACAAAATCGACAAAGCTGCAGAAAGTAGGGGCAGCTTGCTTGTAACCATCTGGCAGTTCGTAAAGTTCATTGTTGTAAGCCTTCTTGCAATGATTGTTCAGTTCGTTCTTCTCAACACTCTTCAGCTCATTCCTGCAATCAAGGATCTTTACACAACAGAGTTCAATTGGCTCTTCTTTGCATATCCCGTTGCAGTCGGTGGTCTCGGATATTTCATTGTAAGCAATGTTGCAAATATCGTGGCTCAGATTGTTGCTTTCTTTGTTAATAAAGAAAAGACCTTCAATTCAGGTGCAAACATCGCTGTGGCACTTCCTATCTACATAATTTTCACAATTGCACTCATCGTGTTCTCAGCATGGCTCAACCCCACACTCAAGGATTTGTTTGTTGGCATGAATCTGAACGAAGCTGCTGCAAAAAATATTGCAACAATGATTTGCTCAGCACTTCAGTTCTTCCTTTATTTCCCTGTTGACAAGCTTCTTTTCAAAAAGCCCAAAGAAGAAGCACCTGCAGAGGAAACAGCAAAAGCTGAATAAATAAAAAAGGGACTGTTGATTTCAACAGTCCCTTTTAAGGCTTCACAGTTATTCCATCAGTTCAAATTCCTTGCCGTTCCACAGGTAAACATAAACGGCTTTCCCTGCTTTTCTGCTTTCCCTGATCATATAATTTGCACCGTGACTTTTGCCGTCCCAGAAAACATAAACAGCATCGCTTAGCCTGATTATCCAATCGTTTCTTTTTAAAGGTGCAGCCCTGCCGTAAAGATCATATTCGGGAAGTATTTCCGTAATCTGAATTCTGTGGCTCAGGGCATACTTTCTGGCACTTATATCAATTCCTCTGGCTCCGCCCGAAATTATCTGCGATGTGTTTTCAGGAATGATACCCTCAGGAATAGCCATTTCAAGGCTTCGTGAGCCTACAATTGCAACTATCATTTTTTAACCTCTTGAAAATGAGAATATATTTCACATAATGAGGTCATAATACCATAGAATTCATTAAATTTCAATAATTTTCGTTAAATATTTTCACAAAAATACTAATAATATATCGCCGAAAGGAAGTGAAGATATGTTTGAGCTTAAGCATATAAAGGGCAATACATATTATTATGAGGCATTTTCAAATGTGGGTGTTTATAAGCTGAATGACAATGAGGCAGTTCTCATTGATGCCTGTGACCACATGAGAATGGCAAAGGGCCTCAACAAGCTGCTTCGGGAAATGGGACTCAGGGTGAAAACAATCATCAGCACCCATTGTCATGTTGACCATATCTGCGGCAACAGTTTTTTTCATGAAGAATACGGTTGCCGAATCCTTTCAACAAAAATGGAGCAGAGGTTTATTTCTTATCCTGACCTGGAACCGAAGTTTTATTACAGTGGCATTGATACCGATAAAAGAAGAAATCCCTTTTTTCTTGTTGAGCCCTCGGAAAGCGAGATAATCACACCGGAGAACACTCCCGAAGGCCTTGAAATTATAGAGCTTCCCGGTCACAGCTTTGAAATGATTGGTGTGCGGACTCCTGATAATGTTGTTTTCCTTGCCGATGCCGTTCTTTCAAGGGCGACTTGGGATAACTACATGATGCCCTTTTTCTATAATGTAAATTTGTCAATTGAAACCATGAAAAAAATCAAGGACATGGAAGCGGATTGTTTTGTGCCCTCCCATAACCCCATTTTAACTGATATCAGGGAGCTAGCTCAATATAATATTGATAAGATGAATGAGAAAAAGGCTCTCATTCTGGAATCTGTTGACGGAAGAAGCTTTGATGAGCTTTTTAAAATTATTATTGAAAAGCAGAATCTGAGGATCAAAACCGAAAAGTATCCCATGTACGCACTTATGCTGCGTAATTTTCTTCAGAGCCTTGTTGAGGATGACAAAATCTACGGTGTTCTTGAGGACAATGTATTTGTATATCACAGAAAATAAAAGTTAATAATACAAAAGGCAGCTTTTTGGAAGTTTTTTGAAAAATTTTTAAAAAAGTTGCTTTTTTCTCTTGACTTTTTTTAGCAATGATAGTATATTTGTGTCAGTGGTTAGCACTCGAAAGTCAAGAGTGCTAAATTCAACGCAAAGGATGTGAAGATGTGGAACTCGGAAAGAGAAAGGAAATGATACTTGCGGCAATTGTTGAGCAGTATATCAAATCAGGTGAGCCCATAGGCTCAAAGCTTATAATGCAGTCCCTTCCGATTTCGGTGTCTTCAGCCACCATCAGAAATGAAATGAGCGACCTTCATGAAATGGGACTTCTTGAGCAGCCTCACACATCAGCAGGTCGTATCCCTTCTCAGGCAGGCTACAGATACTATGTCGATAAGCTGATGAACAAGGATGTTCTTTCTGAGGATGAAAGAAAAATGATTAAAACCGAGCTTGAGCGTTCGGTAGGAAATCCCGATAAGCTTCTTGAAAAAGCAGGCGAAATGCTTGCGAAAATAACGGGCTGTGCCGCTGTTGCAACAACACCCACTGATGAGGGCGCAACGATAAAGCATATTGAGCTGATGCCTGTGGGAACAAGAATTGCAATGGTTGTGATGATGACTTCATCGGGTATCATCAAAAACGGAATCTGCAGAACAGAAACGGAGCTTACACCGGATATGGTGCAAAGCTTTTACGATATTGTAAATGAGTGCTTCATCGGTCATCCTGTTTCTGATGTGGGAACGGTTATGATTCAGACTCTTGTTGCTTCCCTTGGCGCAAATGCCTTGGCTATGTCGCCTTTGTTTGTTGTTCTTGCTGATATTGCAAATCAGGCTTTGCAGGCAGAAATCCGGCTTGAAGGTGAGCAGAATCTTCTTCATCACCGTGAATTCGGCGGCAATATATATGAAATGATGCAGTTTTTCGATGAAAAGGATAAGCTTGAAAGGGCAATTTCCGGCGGCAAAAATGGTTTGCAGGTTATCATCGGTAAAGAAAATATGTATCGGCAGCTTGAAAATTCAAGCATGATAATTTCACGTTATTCCATCGGCGGACATGACGGCGGTGCAATCGGAATAATCGGCCCGACAAGGCTTGACTATGCAAGGCTCATTCCGAGCATTGAATATCTTACGGATCTGGTCGGTAAGCTTCTGACGGATACATTTGAAGAATAAGGAGGTCATGTAATGGCTAAGGATAAAAAAACAGAAAATGAGGAAATCAAGGAAGAAGTGAAAGCTGAAAAGGCTGCTGCCGAAGAAGCTCCTTCAAAGGAAGCTGAGCTTGAAAAGGAACTTGCAGCAGCAAAGGAGGCTCACATCAGAACCCTTGCCGAGTATGATAACTACAGAAAACGCACCGCAAAGGAAAAAGAGAGTATTTACGGTGATGCAAAGGCAGACTGTATGAAATCTCTTTTAGGTGTTCTTGATAATTTTGACAGAGCTTTGAGTGTTGATAATTCAGATTTTGAGTCTTACAAAAAAGGCGTTGAAATGATTTACACAAACCTCTGTGAGATTCTCAAAAACTTAGGTGTTGAGGCATTCGGTGAGGTTGGTGAGCAGTTTGACCCCAACTTCCACAACGGTGTTATGCACGTTGAAGATGAAGCCCTCGGTGAAAACACAATTGCCGATGTATTCTCAAAGGGATACAAAATCGGTGACAGGGTTTTAAGACCTGCAATGGTAAAGGTTGCAAACTGATTGTTCAGTGAACATACAATATAAAAAAGTAAATTCATAAAATTTTGGAGGTAATACATTATGGCAAAGATTATCGGTATCGACTTAGGTACAACAAACTCATGCGTAGCTGTTATCGAAGGCGGCGAGCCTGTTGTTATCGCTAATGCAGAAGGTGCAAGAACAACTCCTTCCGTTGTTGCTTTTTCAAAAACAGGCGAAAGAATGGTAGGTCAGGTTGCAAAGCGTCAGGCTGTTACAAATCCGGACAGAACAATCGCTTCAATCAAGCGTCAGATGGGCTCAAACTATCACGTTTCAATTGACGGCAAAAATTATACACCTCAGGAAATTTCAGCAATGATTCTTCAGAAGCTCAAGAGCGACGCTGAAGCTTATCTCGGTGACACAGTAACAGAAGCTGTTATTACAGTTCCCGCTTACTTCACCGACGCTCAGAGACAGGCTACAAAGGATGCAGGTAAGATTGCAGGCCTTGAGGTTAAGAGAATCATCAACGAGCCCACAGCCGCAGCTCTTGCTTACGGCATTGACAAGGAAGCTGACCAGAAGGTTATGGTTTATGACCTTGGCGGCGGTACCTTTGACGTTTCAATCATCGAAATGGGTGACGGTGTTCAGGAGGTTCTTGCAACAGCAGGTAACAACCGTCTCGGCGGTGACGACTTTGACCAGAGAATTATTGATTGGCTTGTTGCCGGCTTCAAGGCAGAGCAGGGCGTTGACCTTCGTGGTGACAAGATGGCAATGCAGAGACTTAAGGAAGCAGCAGAAAAGGCTAAGATTGAGCTTTCAGGTGTAACAACATCAGCAATTTCACTTCCCTATATCACAGCAGATGCAACAGGTCCCAAGCACCTTGAAACAACTCTTTCAAGAGCTAAGTTCAACGAGCTCACAGCAGACCTTGTTGAAGCAACAATGGGCCCCGTTCGTCAGGCAATTTCAGACTCAGGTCTCAAGACCTCAGAAATTGATAAGGTTCTCATGGTCGGAGGTTCATCAAGAATTCCCGCAGTTAACGATGCAATCAAGAATTTCCTCGGTAAAGAGCCCTTTAAGGGTATCAACCCCGATGAATGTGTTGCAATGGGTGCTGCTCTTCAGGGCGGTGTTCTCGGCGGCGATGTCAAGGGTCTTCTTCTTCTTGATGTTACACCCCTTTCACTCGGTATCGAAACCATGGGCGGTGTAAATACAAAGGTTATTGAAAGAAATACAACAATCCCCACGAAGAAGAGCCAGATTTTCTCAACTGCAGCAGACAATCAGCCTTCAGTTGAAATTCATGTTCTTCAGGGTGAAAGAGAGTTCGCAAGAGATAACAAGACTCTTGGTGTGTTCAGCCTTGACGGTATTATGCCGGCTCGCCGTGGTGTACCTCAGATTGAAGTAACATTTGATATCGACGCCAACGGTATCGTACATGTATCAGCTAAGGACCTCGGTACAGGCAAGGAGCAGTCAATTTCCATCACAGCTTCAACAAATATGTCAAAGGAAGACATTGAAAAGGCTGTTCAGGAAGCTGAAAAGTTTGCTCAGGAAGATAAGGCACGCCGTGAAGAGGTTGACACAAGAAACGAAGCAGACCAGATGGTATATCAGTGTGAAAAGATTCTTTCAGAGGATGCAGCAAAGAATCTTCCTGAAGAAGATAAGGCTGAAATTCAGTCCAAGATTGACTCACTCAAGAATGCTCTCAAGGGTGAAGACATCAACCTTATCAAGAACGAGAAGGAAGCACTCACTCAGGCATTCTATAAGCTTTCCGAAAAAATGTATCAGCAGGCAAATCCTCAGGGCGGAGCTCAGGGCTTCAACCCCAATGATTTTGCAGGCGCACAGGGTGGCTTCAACCCCAATGACTTCCAGCAGGGCGGTGCTGCAAACGACGGTTACACCGATGCAGGTTATACAGACGCTAATTTCACAGACGCTAACTGAACTTAAATTCAAAGGACACGGCTTTTCAGCCGTGTCCTTGAGAGGTATAATAAATGGCAGAAAATAAACGAGATTATTACGAAGTGCTTGGTGTCAGCAAGTCAGCTTCCGATGATGAAATCAAAAAAGCCTACCGTAAGCTGGCAAAGCAGTATCACCCGGACCTTAACCCCGGTGATGCAACGGCAGAAGCAAAATTCAAGGAAGCCAACGAAGCTTACGAAGTGCTTTCCGACAGCGAAAAAAAAGCCCGTTATGACCAGTACGGTCATGCCGGTGTTGACCCGAACTTTGGTGCAGGCGGCTTCGGTGGTGGCTTTGGTGGATTTGGCGGCGGCTTCGGTGATGCCTTTGACCTTGGAGATATCCTTGGTGGTATGTTCGGCTTTGGCGGCGGCAGTGGCTTCGGCGGAAGGCAGCAGAATCCCAACGCACCGAGAAAAGGCTCCACCATTCAGACGAATGTAACAATATCCTTTGAGGAAGCGGCAAAGGGCTGCAAAAAGAAGGTAAACATAACAAAGGTTGAACGCTGCAGTGAGTGTAACGGCAGTGGTGCCGCAAAAGGTACCAGCCCTGAAACGTGTCAGACCTGTGGCGGCAGAGGACAGGTCAATGTTCAGCAAAGAACACCCTTCGGTGTTATGAGCACAACAAGGCAGTGTACCAACTGTGGCGGTAAGGGTAAGATTGTGAAATCACCCTGTTCAAAATGCCGTGGCTCAGGGCTTCAAAGCAAAAATCAGACAGTTGAGGTGGATATCCCCGCAGGTATTGATGACAGACAGGCACTCAATGTCCGTGGCGGCGGTAATCCCGGTGTCAATGGCGGTCCTGCGGGTGATCTGAGAGTCAATGTCAATGTAAGGCCTCACCCCTTCTTTGAAAGAGACGGCTTTGATGTCTGGTGTGAGGTTAATGTTACTTACGCTCAGGCTGCGCTTGGTGACACACTTTATATTCCTACTCTGGACGGCAAGGTGAAATACACCCTTCCTGCAGGTACACAGCCGGGTGAAATCTTCCGTTTCAGAAACAGAGGTATTCAGCAGCTTTCAGGCAAGGGCAGGGGAGATCAGTTTGTCAAAATCATTGTTGAGGTTCCGAAAAATCTTACTCAGAAGCAGAAGGATTTGCTCAGGGATTTTGATAACACCCTCACAAACAAGCCCAAGAACAACATTGATGACGGTACAACCGTCGGAGAAGAAAAAAAGAGCTTTTTTGACAGGTTCAAATAAAAATATCAGCCGGATGTTCGTCAGAGCACCCGGCATTTTTGTTTTACCGTGTGGAAAAGAATAAATTGTATATTTATTAAAAATAATTAAAAAGCTGTTACCTCTGATTGCTTTCTGCACTAATATTACGAAGGAGGAAAAACAATAGCTTATATCAAAACGGAAAGAGGAAAAAGTATGATGCAATAATAAAAGCTGCAACGGGATGAATTTTTCTGTCACCAACAAAAGACTTTGAGAAATTTAACTCTCGTTGACTGTATGGAATACCCATGCTATAACGAATACATAACATAAATTTAATTATTCAGGAGTTGATTTATATGTTGAAAAAAATATCACTGTTATTTTCATTGGCACTTCTCACTGTGATTTGCGCCTTCAGTGCAAATGCAGGCTTTCTTGCATATGAAGAACAGCCATATTCAGAAATGGAAGAAATAAAAATTATCGATCATGTTGTTTATAAGTTCTCGGAAAATTCAAAAGGCGAAAAATACTATCAAGTATTTGATTGGTTTGACACAAAAGAAGCCTCAGAAGCTGTTAAGGAAATCAACATTGTTCCCGAAATTGACGGAATAAAGGTTACACAGATAGGCAAGCACATGAATGAATCTGAAGGCGGAAAGTATTCCCGAAATAAGAATTACAGCGTTAAAAAGATAACCATTCCTGATACGGTAGTACGAATAGAAGATTACTTCTTTTCCGTTCTTGACGGGGTTGAAGAACTGACCATTCCTGCTTCAATTAAGTCTTTTTATCCGAACGGGATATATGATGACGGATTAAGAATAACTTTTGTCGGCATGGAAAATCTTAAAAAAGTTACTGTTCTCGGTGATCTTGAAAGCCTTGGCGGATTTAAAGATTGCAAAAAGCTTGAAACTGTTGTGCTCAAGGGCTCTGTGAATGAAATTACAAGCGGAAGCTTTGAAAACTGCACAGCTCTTAAAAATATTCAGATTCCGAAAAGCGTTAAAAAAATCGGTGACAGAGCATTTGCAAACACATCAATAACATCCGTAACTCTTCCTGCAAATGTAATGCTCGGTCATTATAACGGATATGTATTTGAAAATTGTAAAAAGCTCACAAATGTTGTTTTTGTCGGCGATAAAAATGATTGGATTGAGATTTATAACGGAAGCTTTAAAAACTGCACGGCTCTCAAGAGCGTGACCTTCCCAAAAAATATTAAGGGTATGACAGTTTACGAAAGTGCCTTCATAAACTGCAAGGCTCTTCAATCGGTTAAATTCCCCGCAACCTGCGGAAAGCTGACAATCGGTGACGATGCTTTCAGAAACTGCACCTCACTCAAAACCGTTACCCTTCCGAAGACCACCACAGGTGTAACAATCGGTTACAGAGCCTTCAGAAACTGCCAGAAGCTTTCAAAGGTTTACTATGCAACCAACATTGAAAAGATTTATGGCGGCGCCTTCCGTGGCTGCGTTTCACTCACAAGCCTCACCTTGAATAAAATTAAAATGATTGGCAAGAATGCTTTTTACGGCTGCAAAAAGCTTAAGACAATAACCGTAAACGGCAAAAGCAGTGCCCCGAAAATTTATAAGAATGCGTTTTATAATACAGCCAAGGGCATTAAGTTCACTGCCAAGAATGAAGCTGCAGCCAAAAAATGGAAAACTGCACTCAGTAGTTCAGGACTCAAAAACATGAAGGTTGTTTATCTGAAATATATTTCCGTATGATAAAACACACGGGATTGCAAAAAAATGAATAACAGCCGTTCATTCTGAAAGTGAATGTGTCCGGAGTAGTCAGGAAAAAGATAGAACAAAAAACCATTGTATCAAGCATTTTTCAGCTTTTTACAATGGTTTTTATTTGTTTAACTATTTGATTTTTTTCAGGTGTTAAAAGGGGATTTGTCTTTTTTACAACCCCTTTGAATTCTCATATTGTCCGTCACCGTTTAATATAAATATAGAAAAAACTGAAACAAAGGGTGACTGAAAATGATGAATTACATACTTCCGATAATGCTTGCGCTTTCATTTGTTTCCGCCATGGCAACGGGCAGAATGAATGAGCTTTCTGCCGCCGTAATTGAAGGCGGCACAAGTGCAACCGGCTTGCTGCTGAATCTTGTTTCTGTGATGTGCTTTTGGGGTGGGGTTATGGAAGTTGCGGAAAAATCGGGTATAACCACTCTTTTTTCAAGGCTTATCGCACCAATCATGAAGCTCATCTTTCCTCGGCTCAGAAAAGAAAAATATGCTCTTGAAGCAATTTCAATGAATGTGGCGGCGAATATTCTGGGCATCGGTAATGCTGCAACCCCTTTGGGAATTGAGGCTATGAAACGGTTGCAGCAATTGAATCCCGATACGAAACGGGCAAGTGATGAAATGGTGGTTTTTGTTGTGATGAATACCGCCGCCATGAGGCTCATACCCACAACTGTTGCTGCACTCCGTGGACAGTACGGCTCGGCTGAACCGATGTCAATAATCGTGCCAACCCTTCTTACGACACTTTGCTCAATGGTGGTGGCTGTTGCAACGGCAAAAATCGGCTGTTTGATTTCAGAAAAACGGAGTGAGAAAAAATGCTTTCGGAAATAACATCATGGATTCTTCCCGTTACGGTGACTTCAATTTTTGCCTTCGGATTTTTCAAAAAGGTGAAGGTTTTTGATAATTTCAGGGTCGGTGCCCTGAAGGGTCTTCGTACCGTATATGAAATTCTCCCCTCAATAGTCTGCCTTGTTGTGGCTGTCACAATGCTTACGGAAAGCGGAGCTATGGAGCTGATTGGCAATGCCATGAAGCCTGTAGCTGACCTTTTCGGTGTGCCGAGTGAGGTGACGCCTCTTGCTCTTATGTCCAGTGTATCCGGCGGAGGGTCAATTACCGTGTTTGAAAGCATACTGAAATCTCATGGCCCCGATTCATTTATCGGACGGGTTGCCTCGGTCATTGCAGGGTCAACGGAAACCACCTTTTACGCTATTACCGTTTATTATTCTGCAGTGGCTGTCAGAAACACAAGGCACACTCTTTATGTCGGTCTTTTTGCAGATTTTATCGGTTTGGTTCTATCTTCGTTTTTTGTCCGCATATGCCAATGAAGTCTGAAGGTTGCAAAATGTCGAAAATTGTGATATAATTACAAAGTGTAATATTTCATTATAGAAGAAAAACAGTGTTGTTAAAAATGAAAGACGAACAAAAAGGAGATTTTTATGTTAAAAAAACTAACCTTGTTTATTCTGTCCGTAATTGTAATTTTGTGCTGCTGTGTTGCCGTGTTTAGTGCTTCGGCAGCAGATGATACCATGGAAAAGCTTAATTCCCTTGTCAGACAGTTCCCTGAGGATAAATATTGGAATCACATGGGCTCTGATGAGAACAACCCAGATGGTTGGACTGATGAGCCTTGTGCAAGTCACAGAAATTGCAGCTTTTTCCCGGGGGAGTGCTCCTGTAACAGCTTCGACAATGCTATTCAGTGCATGGGATATGCTTATAAAATTGCTTATGAAATCACGGGTGTATCCGCAAGGGATTTCACAAAGGTAAAAAACCTTAAGGCTGCAAATCTCCGTGTGGGGGATATTATCAGATACAGCGGTCATTCGATTTGTGTTACCGGTGTTAACGGTAACCGTATCTCCTTCACTGATAATAATTATACGGGTCTTTGTCAGATTCGTTGGGGACAGATGGATATAAGCTCAATCAAAAGCTTCACATATGTTCTTCATCTTGAAGGAAACAACAGAAAAAATACGAACCTTGACTTTTATGAAAGTGTTGAACCTGATACGGAAAGTGAGCAGAATACCCCAAAAGAAATATGGAAAATGAGCGATGAAGATTTTCTCAACATCAGAAAGAGTGCTTCAACAACAGCAAAAAAGGTTGGCTCGGTACCTGCTTCGGCAAGGTTCAATGTTTATGAAAAAAAGCTTTCCGATGAATATCTCTGGGGTAAGGTTGAATATAACGGAGTGAGTGGTTGGGCTGCTCTCAATTATTCCGAATATTTAAGCGGCAGCTATGAAAAACCGGAATTTATTGACTCTCAGGAAAAATACGAAGCTCTTGAACAGACCTTCACATGGAGTAAGGTCAGCGGTGCGGATAAGTATCGTCTCACTCTTTATGATAAAGACAAAAAGCCTATTGATGATTATGAAGCTTCCGGAACTGAGTATAAGCTGACCATTCCTGCAGACGGGGTGTATTATATTAAGGTTACTGCCCTTAATTCATTCTGTGAGTCATGGAAAATCGGCAGCGATATGCTGAAATTCACTGCCGAAAAATATAACGGTGAAGTGAAGGAAATCAAGCTTTCTGCTTCTTCACAAAGCCTTGATAAGGGCGGCGAATTCACCTTAACGGCAGAGGTGCTTCCCGAAAAGGCTCTTGATAAAACCGTCACATGGAAAAGTGATAAGCCTGAGGTTGCCACTGTGTCGGAGAACGGTGTTGTCACTGCTGTGTCCTATGGAAAGGCGGATATATCCTGCTTTTCGGCAGACGGAAAAATCACCGCAAAATGTACCGTTACGGTAATTCCCGATAATGTCACTTCACTGAAGCAGGCTGTGGGGAAAACTACAACTTCTGCACTTTTACTGAAATGGAATAAGGTTCCCGATGCAGACGGATATTATGTCAAAAGGTATGATTCCGCAAAGAAGAAATATGTTTCTGTCGGAACCTGTGCAACAGGCAGCTTTGCTGATAAAACAGTAAAGGCAGGCAAAAGCTATACCTATATTGTATCGGCTTTTGTGAAAACCGATTCGGGTGAGGTTGAAAGTACGGGTGTGAAGGTCAAATGCTCCACCGACCCTGCAAAGGTAACAGGCCTCAGGCAGTCGGCTTCAAGCTCCGGCACTGTTACAATCAAATGGAACAAGACGGCAAATGCAACCTCTTATGTGGTTTATAAATATAACTCAAAAACCAAGAAGTATGTAAAATTCAAAACCGTAAAGAAAAATTCACTTAAAATCAAGCAGAATGCAGCTTCCTCTGTGAAATACCGTGTGCGGGCCGTAACCGCAACCGAATGGGGAAACAATTACGGCGCAAATTCTACTGTTGTAACTGCAACGTCAGGGCCGAAAAAGGTGACGGCTAAGCTCACGAATGCAGGAAAGGGAAAAATCAAAATTTCCTGGAGCAAGGTAAGCGGCGCAACCCATTATGAAATTTACCGTTTGCAGTCGGGCAAATACAAGAAGATTGCAACTGTAGGCTCAAAATACGGCTCTTTCACAAATATCAATCTGAAAAGCGGAAGAAAGTATCAATACCGTGTGAGAGCAATTAAGGTGAAGGGCAATGTGACAGCTTACGGCTCTTATTGTTCAAAAATGACACTTAAGGCTAAATAATAAGTAGGTATCCACACACTTATGCGGGTGGATACTTATTTTTTGAATATACCGATAATAATTCTGATCTATTGCTTAAAACTTTATTGTGTGTTAAAATCGTTTATATCAGTTTGCGAAGGAAGGTGACCTTATGCCAGAAAATCCGAAGCTTCCGCTTTTAAGAAAAAAAGCCATGAAGCTGCCGCTTACACCCGGTGTTTACATTATGAAAAACAAGGACGGGAAGATTATATACATCGGCAAAGCAAAAAAGCTTAAAAATCGTGTAAGTCAGTATTTCGGCTCACAGAACGGACACAACACAAAGGTTCGCAAAATGGTTGAAAATGTTGATGATTTTGATTATATCCTGACCGACAGTGAATTTGAAGCTCTTGTTCTTGAGTGCAGTCTCATCAAGCAGAATACACCGAAATACAACATTCTTCTGAAGGATGATAAGGGCTACAGCTACATTAAAATTACTCCGAATCCGTGGGGAAGGATATCGGCCTGCTTCCGTAAGGATGATGACAATGCCGTGTATCTCGGACCTTATACAGGCAATTTTTCCGTCACAAATGCCGTTGATCAGGCAAGGGAGATATTCCGTCTTCCTTCTTGCAGTAAGGTTTTTCCCCGTGACATAGGAAAAAGCAGACCCTGCCTGAATTTCTTCATTTCAAAGTGCTCGGGTCCCTGTGGGAAAAAAATCAGTCAGCAGGAATATGAGCAGAATCTGAGTCAGGCAGTTGAATTTTTAAAAGGCGGCAGTGCCAACATGGTAAAGCAGCTTACTGCCGAAATGGAGCAGGCGGCAGAGGATCTGCAGTTTGAAAAAGCGGCTAAGCTGCGTGATAAAATCAAGTCCATTGAGCGTATCATGAGCCGACAGAAGGTTGTTATTGACGGCAGTGTTGAAGAGGATGTTTTTTCAATCGTGCAAAGTGAAGAAAAAGCGTGTCTTGCCGTGCTGAGCTTCCGTGAAGGGCTTCTCAGGTCAACCGAGCATTTTATTCTTCCCGCAAACGAAAATCTCAGTGAGGCAAGGTATGAAGCCATAACCTCATTTTATTCAATGGACAGGAGCATACCTGCCCTTGTTGTCGTTGATGGTGAAGTGAGTGACAGTGAACTCATTTCGCAGTGGCTCAGTGAAAAAAAGGGAAGAAAGGTTTCTTTGCTGCACCCGAAAAGGGGAGAAAAAGCAAAGGTTATGGAAATGTGCCTTTCCAATGCAGCGCAAAAGCTCGGTGAACATATGGGCAAAACAGGCACTCAGACTGCAGTGCTTGATGAGCTTGCAAAGCTTCTCGGCTTGTCGAAAACACCGGAATATATTGAATCCTACGATATATCTCACACCGGTGGCAGTGACAATGTTGCGGGCATGGTGGTTTTCAAAAACGCTCAACCCCTCAGAAGTGCATATCGCCGTTTTGCAATTAAGGGATTTGACGGTCAGGATGATTACGGCTCAATGCGTGAGGTTATCAGCCGTCGTCTTAACAGATACATGGAAGAAAAGGAAACAGGGGAGGGCTTTGGTGTTCTGCCTGACCTTATACTTCTTGACGGCGGTCAGGGTCAGGTTAATGCGGTGAAGCCTGTTGTTGAAGCCTTCGGGCTTGACATACCTGTTTTCGGTATGGTTAAGGACTCAAAGCACAGAACAAGAGCCATTGCGGCAGACGGCGGAGAAATTTCCATTTCCTCCGGCAGGCGTGTTTTTACCTTTGTTTCCACCATTCAGGAGGAGGTTCACCGTTTTGCCATAACTTATCATAAGCAAAAGCACACGAAGTCTGCAATCGGTACCTCACTTACAAAAATTGAGGGCATAGGTGAAAAGAAGGCGGCAATTCTCATGAAGCATTTCAAAACCATGTCCAAAATCAGAACAGCATCTTCTGATGAGCTGAAATCCGTCAGTGGAATAAGTGAAAAGGATGCCCGCAATATATACGCTTATTTTAACACTGAAAGATAATGTGAAAAATATTATCTTTCCGAAAGACGGAATAATTTAAAAATGTGTCGATTTTTGTTGAAAAAAGCTTGATTTTATAAAGGCCATGTGATATTCTTATCGGTGAAAAGGAGTGATAAAGATGGTTGCAGAAACCTTGAAAAAAGTGAGAAAAGAGCACAATTTAAAGCAACAGGATGTGGCAACAATTCTCGGAATAGACAGAAGCACCTATACCTTTTACGAAACAGGTAAAACCTGTCCGTCACTTCCCACAATGATAAAGCTTGCAAAGGCATATGATTGCACTATCGGTTATCTTTCGGGAACCGAAGAAAATCATCCTGAAAGAAGACTTAAGGAGGGCTATGTTGCCAATTCGGGCGCAGACGGTATCTCAACTCTTGTTAAAGAGGAGCAGCTTGTCTTGATGTGCTACAGACTCATTCCCGAAGAAAAAAAGGATGAGGCAATTGAATATCTCAGAAATCTTGCAAAATAATCCGGACTGATTTAAGGTGTCGGATACACTTCGTGTCACGGGTTCTGCTTGTCGTCTTAAAAGACTTCTGAAATTATTAAAAACTCTTGACAAATGTTAAAATGAAATATATACTGAAATCGAACGAAAGTGCATGTTACAAATCTGCTTCTTTTGTTTAAGAATAATAAGGAGGTAATTCCGATGAAAAAGATTATTTCTGTTCTTCTTGCTGTTATCATGGCTTTCTCACTTTGCACAGTTGCATTTGCTGAAGATGCTGTGACAGAAGATGAAACAACAACTGCAGTTGCTGAAGAAGGAACCGAAGAAGAAGCAGGCGATTTTGATTTCTTGCTTGACCTTCCCTTCTGGACAATTAAGGGTGGCGCAAAGATTGCTAAGGTTGCTCTTAAGCTCGTTATCGTTTTCGTTAAGGTAGGCTCAATTTTCGGCCTTGTTGACACAGACGATATCGTAGGTCAGATTATGGATCTTATCGAATCTTCTCAGAACGCTGAGGAAGAAACAACAGCAGCTCCTGAAACAACAGTTGCTCCTGAAACAACAGCAGCGGTAGCCGCTTAAAAAAAGCCCGTAAGGGCTTTTTTTATTGCCTTGTGCATTTTTGTGAATTTTCTGTTGACTTTTTTTCAGGGATTTATTATAATGTATATATCATATCAGGTGCGAAAGGCACCTTCCATTCAAGGAGGAAAAACACTATGAAAAAATTAACTGCAATTTTTCTCAGCGTATTGATGCTTTTTTCAGTAATGGGTATCGTGGCTTCTGCTGCAACAATTCCCGTTGAAGAAGTGGCTGTAACAGGTCAGTGTACACACGAACACAAGGATGATGCTCCTTGTCACTGCTGTGTATGGTGCCCCAATATTGACATCAGCTATCTCACTTCATGTGCAAAAAATTCAAGCGCAGACGGTAAGTATGACGGTTCTCTCTGCTGCTATGAATGCACAGGTATCTTCCCTTGCACCTGCGGCTGCTCATGCTGTGCAGAGGATAATCAGGGTGAGGATATTACAGATGGTGACAACAAAATCGATGATTATTGGACAGATGAAGATCAGGACAATTTTGTAAGTGGCTTCCAGTCAATTCTCAAGACTATTTCTGATTGGTTTGATCAGGTGTTTGACATGATCTTCGAATTCCTCAAGTTTGACGAAATTATCGACAGAACATAATTTTGACACATACGATAAAGAACGGTTGCATATTGCAGCCGTTTTTTGCTTTCAGGGGAATATAATTAAAATTAAAGAACATAAAAAATGTGAAATAATTTTGAATAAACTATTGACATTTAATTTCCCATGATATATAATATAGCCATATTAAGGGTTCCCCCTTGATAAATATACATATGGAGGATAATACAATGGCAGAATTTTTCGAGAAGTTCGAAGCTATCTGGGCTGAACTTTGGGCATGGATCTACAAGGTTCTCGCTGAGTTCGATATGGATGCAGCTGACATGAACAAATAAGTTTCTTTGTTAAAACAATTGTTTTAGGAAAAGAGCACCCGTTCAGGGTGTTCTTTTTTTGGGTTAAGACAGCTTAGTATATGCGGTTTTAAAAATATGAAATATTTTTGAATAAACTATTGACATTTAATTTCACATGATATATAATATAGCCATATTAAGGGTACATACCTTGATAAATCTTAAAAGGAGGAACACAAAATGGATTTTTCAATTTTCGAAACAATGTATGAATACCTTTGGGAGTTCATCTACAAAGTTCTTGCTATCTTCGGCATCGAAAAGGACGGCGAAGGCAACCTTGCAGAAGAAGAATAATTCCAGAGTGAATTAAACAATTGTTTAATGACAAAACCCGTCCTTCGGACGGGTTTTGTTTTTGCCTTTAAGGTCTGAAGATGAAACATAATTAACAACATTTGAATTTTCTGTTGACATTTTGAAATGAAATATATACAATTGAAATGTAAGGCAAAGCTTTTGCCCAAAAATATTATCGGAGGATTTAACTATGGAAATTTTTGAAAAGCTTGAAGAAATCATCTGGAAAATTTTTAACACAATTTCAGACATCTTTGCAGTTTTCGGTGTTGACATCGGACACAAGGAAACAGAATCAGAAACCGAGCCTGAAGCATAATTTAAATGCGGAATGTAAAATGAAGCGTCGTTTCGCTCCGATTCTGTCCGTTTTTATATTGATGTAACGGAAGGCTGCTGCGCCGGATTGACGAAGGTGAATCCGGGGCAAAAAAATCAGCAAAGCTAAAGTAAAAAAGACATCTGAGTTTCAAATTCAGATGTCTTTTTATTATTATAATTTATCGGCTTGCCGAATGATAAAGCTTTTTTCGCAGCAGAAAACTAAAGGTAATATCAACCTTTTTCTGTATCCACGGTTCTGCACTGATTTGCCAAGGCAAATTCCGGCTGTTAAACCGACAACGGAAGCTTGCAGACATCCACCCAATCCGTAAAGCCTGAAAGCTTTTCGAGCTCGGGAATTGTCAGCTCAATTGCGCTGTTACTGCTTCCGCAGGCGGGAAAAACGGTTTCAAATCTTTTGAGACTCTCGTCAAGATAAACTGTGACACCTTCATTCACTCCGAAGGGACACACACCGCCGATGGAATGTCCTATCAGCTCGTCAACCTGCTCCGGTGAGAGCATTTTTGCCTTCCGGTGAAAAAGTGCTTTGAATTTTTTGTTGTCAATTTTCGTATCACCTGCCGCAACAATCAGAATTGCTTTTTCTTCAACAAGGAATGAAAGTGTTTTTGCAATTCTTGCCCCTTCGGTATTGAGTGCCTTTGCAGCAAGCTCCACTGTTGCGCTTGAAACGGGAAATTCAAGAATTTTATCTTCATAACCGAAGCTTTTCATATATGCTCTGACTTTTTCAATTGACATATCCTTTTTCTCCTTTGATACAAAATCCGGATTTATTATATATCCGTGAAAAAGACTTGTCAACATGACTTAAAAGAAATCGGAGTAAAAAATAAATTAAGATAATTTATCTTTTTGTGTTGTAATTTTTCATAATATAATGTAAAATTACCATGTATAACTACGAACAAATTTGAGGTAATTTAAATGGCATCAAAAGAATTTTTTGAACTAAGGCAAAAAATCATTGAACGTGATTTTAAAAATATGAACGATAAACAGCGCCAGGCTATTTTTCAGGTCAAGGGTCCCGTTCTCATTCTTGCCGGTGCGGGAAGCGGAAAAACCACTGTTATTGTTAACCGTATTGCAAACATTGTCAAATACGGCAATGCTTATGAAAGTAAGCAGGTGGATTTTGAACCCACCCAAAGAGATATTGACAACATGAAAAGATACCTTGACGGCGATGAAAGTGTTCTTTTTGACATTGAAGACCTGTTGGCGGTTGACCCTGCAAGACCGTGGCAGATTCTTGCCATCACCTTCACCAACAAGGCGGCAAATGAGCTGAAGGAAAGACTTGAAAAAATGCTTGGCGAAAAGGAAGCAGCGGACATCTGGGCGTCAACCTTCCACTCCTCATGCGTAAGAATTCTTCGCCGTGACGGTGAGGTTTTAGGCTACAGCAAAAGCTTCACCATTTATGACAGTGACGATTCAAAGCGTCTTGTTAAGGAATGTCAGCGTCAGCTCGGAATCAGTGAGGGGAATCTTTCTTATAAAACCATCATTAACGAAATCAGTAATGCAAAGGACTGCATGATTTCCCCTGACCGGTATGCTGAGGAGGCTGCCAAGGGTAAGGATGCAAGAAAATCTCAGATTGCCAAGGTTTATTCAATGTATCAGGCTGAGCTTAAAAAGAGCGATGCCATGGATTTTGATGATATTATCTATAACACCGTGGTATTGCTTGAGCAGAATCCTGAAATCAGGGATTACTATCAGCGTAAATTCAAATATATTATGGTTGACGAATATCAGGATACCAACCACGCACAGTACCGTCTGACGGAGCTTCTTGCCGCAGGACACAGAAACATCTGTGTTGTTGGTGATGATGACCAGAGTATTTACCGTTTCAGGGGTGCCACGATTGAAAATATCCTTTCCTTTGAGCACAGATATGCTGAGTCAAGTATTATCCGTCTTGAACAGAATTACCGTTCAACACAGACTATTCTTGATGTTGCGAACGAGGTGATTTCAAACAACAAAAAACGAAAGGGCAAATATCTGTGGACAGCAAACGGCGGTGGCGACAAGGTTGTTATCAATAATGCCTATGATGAGGGCGAGGAAGCACGTTTTATCGCTGACACAATTGAAGAAAATGTCAGCTCAGGTAAATTCGGCTTCAGTGATCATGCTGTGCTTTACAGAATGAATGCACAGTCCAACTCAATTGAAAGAACCCTTGTAAAAGCAGGTATTCCTTATCGTATTATCGGTGGTCACCGATTCTATGAAAGAGCCGAAATCCGTGATGCAATTGCTTATCTGACGGTTATCAACAATCCTGATGATAATATGCGCCTTCGCAGAATCATCAATGTTCCCAAAAGGGGGATTGGTGACACCACCGTTAACAAGGCGGCTGAAATTGCAACAGGTCTCGGAATTACTCTTTTTGAGGTTTTCAGACATGCTGATGAATATGAGAGCCTTAAGCGCAGCTCGAAAAAGCTTATGGAATTCTGTGAGCTCATTGACGAGCTTCGTGGCTTTGTTGAAAAGCTCAGTCTCGATGAGCTTTTCAAAAAGGTTCTTGAAAAAACTGAATATCTTAATCATCTTCGTCTTGACAAGGAAAAGGGCAGCGAAAGAATTGAAAATATAACCGAGCTTATTTCCAACCTTCTGACTTATGAAACAGAAAATGAGGATGCGACCCTTTCCGGATTTCTTGAGGAGGTTGCCCTCATGACGGATATTGATAACTATAATGCACAGACCGATGCAGTTGTGCTCATGACAATCCACTCAGCAAAGGGACTTGAATTTCCTGTGGTTTTCATTCCCGGCATGGAGGAGGGTATTTTCCCCGGTGTGCAGAGTATGTATACAAATGAAGATATAGAGGAAGAACGCAGACTTGCTTATGTAGGCATTACGAGAGCTAAGAAGAATCTCTATCTTTCACACGCTCAGATGAGAATGCTTTTCGGTACAACATCGAGAAATCTGCCCTCAAGATTCATTATTGAAATTCCTGATGCTCTCACCGAAAAGGTGGGAAGAACCCATACATCTCAGATGTCCTTTGAGGCACTTGTCAGAGGGGACTATGAAAGAGACGATTCCCGTAAGGTATATCAGGGCAACGGCTACCTTTCGAGGCAGAAAACGGCTGTCAGGAAAACTCCCGATGTACCCAAGGAATCCTTCAATGCGGGCGATGCGGTCAAGCATAAGGTCTTCGGCAAGGGTGTAATCGTGTCATCAAAGCCCATGGGCAACGATTCAATGCTGGAAATTGCCTTTGAAACTGCGGGCACAAAGAAGCTTATGGCAAACTATGCCAAGCTGGAAAAAATATAAAAAAGGAACATCAGACCATGAAATTCTATAATGTAAAAAATTACGGTGCTGTTGCAGACGGTGTTACCGATGACGGTGCAGCAATTCAGAAGGCTATCGACGAATGTGCAAAAAACGGCGGCGGCACAGTTATTCTTGAAAGCGGAAATTATTACAGCCATTCGGTTCAGCTTAAAGAAAATGTTGAGCTTCATCTTCAGAAGGGTGCAACAATCAAAGCGAGTGCCGATATCGGTTCTTATATAAGACCTTGCGAAACAATCAATGACCCTGAAACTGCCCTTGTGGGAAATCCCGTAACAGGCAAGCCCTCCTTTGCTTTTATTTACGGCTACGGTGCTCACGGTGCCACAATCAGCGGTGAGGGTGTTATTGATGCCAACTGCTATGCCTTTGTTGAAAGGAAAAGCGAATATTATGTAACAGGTAATTTTTATCCGAGACCGACCACGATTTACATTGAAAACAGTAATCACATCACCGTGAAGGATATCACAATCAAGGATGCTCCCTTCTGGACTCTTCACCCTGCAGGCTGTGATGATGTTCTCATTTCCGATATCCGTATTCTTAACCCCTTAGATGTTGCCAACAGTGACGGCATTGATCCGGACCACTGCTCAAATGTAAGAATTATCGGTTGCCATGTAACCTGCGCAGATGATTGCATCTGCCTGAAGGCGTCAAAGGGTAACAGTGAATACGGACCGACGGAAAATGTAATAATCAGTGGCTGCACTCTCACCTCCACCTCTGCTGCAATCAAAATCGGTACGGAGGGCGTTGGTGATTTCAGGAATGTTATTGTTGACTCATGCACAATTTCAAAAAGCAACAGAGGTCTTTCAATTCAGATAAGAGACGGCGGCAACGTTGAAAATGTAAGCTTTTCCAATATCATTATTGAAACAAGACGCTTTTGTCCTGATTGGTGGGGCAGTGCCGAGCCGATTGCAATCACTGCATTCCGCCGTGACAACAACACCGTATGCGGACACATCAGAAATATCCGTTTCTTCAACATCACCTGCAAGGGTGAAAACGGCGTGCTTGTTCATGGTACTGAGGACAACATGATTGAAAATGTCAGCTTTGAAAAAGTAAGCGTTGAAATTACAAAAACCTCAAAGTGGAGCTGTGGCATTTATGACCTTCGCCCCGGCATTGATGTAGGAATTATGGAAAGTGAAAATTCCTGCTTCTTCATCAAAAATGCCGAGAATGTAACAATTGAAAAAAGCAACGCTTTTTTTGGCAATGTGTGTGATTCTTATGCTCACGGACTCTATGCCGAAAATGTGAAGGGTCTTGAACTCATCCGTTTCAATGCCGCAAGTGCGGGAGCTGACATTGAAAAGACAAAAATAATATAAGAAAAAACCGAAAAAGACTTTACACTTTTAAATATATTTAGTAAAATATACATTAAGGAAATAAATGTAATTTCGGAGGATATTATATGCAAAGCAAATATAAAAGAATTCTCCTGAAGCTTTCGGGCGAGGTTCTCGCAGGTAAGGAAGGCAAGGGACTTGATTTTGACATGGTTACAACCGTCTGCAGTGTGATTAAGCAATGCAGTGAAATGGGTGTTCAGATAGGTATTGTTGTTGGTGGCGGCAACTTCTGGCGTGGCCGCAGCAGCGGTGAAATGGACAGACCCAGAGCGGATCAGATGGGTATGCTTGCAACTGCAATCAATTCACTTGCGCTTCAGGATACACTTGAACAGCTCGGTGTTAAGGCTCAGGTGCTCACAGCACTTTCGATGCCTCAGGTTGCTGAAGTTTTCACAAAAAGAAAGGCTGTTGAATATCTGAATGACGGTCAGGTTGTAATTTTCGGCTGCGGAACAGGTAACCCCTTCTTCTCAACTGATACTGCGGCAGCACTCAGAGCTGCTGAAATTGATGCAGAAATCATTTTTAAGGCAACAAATGTGGACGGTGTTTATGACAAGGATCCCAACAAGTTTACGGATGCAGTCAAGTTTGATGAGCTTACTCATTCCGAGGTGCTTTCAAAGGGCCTTAAGGTTATGGACAGCACTGCTGCTTCCCTTTGCAGGGATAACGGAATTTCAATTCTTGTTTTCAACCTTGATGACCCTCAGAATATCGTAAGAGCACTCAAGGGCGAAAACATTGGTACGGTTGTTAAAGAATAAAAACACATAAATAAACTAAAATAACAAACAGAAAGAGGACTGAATTATGAAGACAGTATACGAAACCGCTAAAACAAAAATGGGCAAAACCATCAACGCTCTCCAGAGTGAATACGGCGCAATCCGTGCCGGCAGAGCCAACCCTCAGATTCTTGATAAGGTAACCGTTGACTATTACGGAACAATGACACCCATCAATCAGCTCGCTTCCGTATCGGCAACAGAAGCAAGAGTGCTGACAATTCAGCCTTGGGACAAGTCAGTTCTCAAAGCAATTGAAAAGGCTATCCAGACCTCCGATGTTGGTATCAACCCTCAGAATGACGGCTCTGTTATCAGACTTACATTCCCTCCCCTCACTGAGGACAGACGTAAGGAGCTTGTAAAGGATATTCAGAAAATCGGCGAAAACTCAAAGGTTGCAGTCCGTTCAATCCGTCGTGACTGTCTTGAAAAGCTCAAGGCTATGAAGAAGGCTTCTGAAATCACTGAGGATGACCTTAAGAACGGCGAAAAGGAAATTCAGAAAATCACCGATAACTTCATCAAAGATATCGACACCATTTCCGAAGCAAAGCAGAAGGAAATTATGGAAATCTGATTTTATTAAATAAAAAGAGGACTGTTATCTTCGACAGTCCCTTTTTGCCTATTATAAGGAGGGCGAAAAATGGAAAAGAAGTTCCAAAATCTCCCCGAACACATTGCAATCATAATGGACGGCAACGGTCGTTGGGCAAAGCAGAGAGGACTCAAAAGAACAGAGGGTCACAAGGTCGGTGCCGAAGTTTTCAGAACAATTTGTCAGTATTGCTCTGACATTGGTGTGAAGTATGTAACCTTCTATGCTTTTTCAACGGAAAACTGGAAGCGTTCAAAAATGGAAGTAACGGCTATAATGAATCTTCTGAGAAAATATCTTGACGAAATGCAGGAAAGATATCTCGAAAACGAGGAAGCAGGCTATCATATACGCTTCATCGGCTCAAGGGAAGGTATGCCCAAGGATATTGTGAAGCTGATGAATACCGTTGAAGAAAAGTCCGACAGCAAAAACAAAACCTATATAAACATTGCCGTGAATTACGGCGGCAGAGATGAAATTGTTCACTCTGTAAGAAGTCTTGCTCAGAAGGTGAAGGAGGGTAAAATTGACCCCGATGAAATAACTGAGCAGATGATTTCTGACGGCCTTTACACTGCGGGTCAGCCTGACCCTGATCTGATTATCAGACCAAGCGGCGAATACCGTCTTTCAAACTATCTTCTGTGGCAGAGTGCATATTCCGAAATTTTCATTGATGATGTTCTCTGGCCCGATTACACCCCCGATGACCTTGACAGAGCCATTGAGGAATACGGCAGAAGAAACCGTCGTTTCGGAGGCGTATAAGCAATCTGCAGGTGAATTGAGGTCAGACCTTATTCTGCATTTATAAATGTGAGGTAAAAAATGAAACAAAAAACAAAAGAAAAAAAGAAACTTTTCAAGGGCGAAAGAACCGCTTCAACAATTATAATCATTATCGGTCTTATCGGCTTTCTTATTGCAGTTGCTTTTGATGCAGTGCCCGTTATCACACTGATTCTTGCGGCACTTTCTTCAATGGCAACATATGAAGTGGTGAGAGCCGTAGGTAATCAAAGCAAAATTCTGTATATTCTGTCCTGCACCTTCAGTGCCGTTTCCGTATTTTTTGCAGGTCTTAACCTTGAGCTTGAAGGTTCAGGAGTTTTCATCAGCTTTTATGTTATTGTTCTTATGAGCCTTACGGTGATTATGAACAAGAAAATCACCTTCATTCATGCAGCAACTGCATTTTTTGCTTCCCTTGTGCTGCCTTATGCCTTTTCCGGCTTTGTAAGACTAAATAATATTGAGGATTGGTTTGCGGGCTATACCCATCAGGAGGGCATATATTTTGTGGGCCTCGGCTTTGCCTGTTCATGGCTTACCGATTCCTTCGCTTACCTTGTGGGAAGAAAATTCGGCAAGCACAAGATGGCTCCCGTAATAAGCCCCAAGAAATCAGTTGAAGGTGCAATCGGCGGTGTTGTTATCACTGCAGCATTCAATGTGCTCATTCTTTATCTTTTCACAGTTGGCTGCAAAAATCTTTATGATTACAGCCTTTTCGGTGACAGCGCAATGAAATATTTATACATAATCCCCATTTCCGTTGTTCTTTCACTTGTAAGCATGATGGGTGACCTTGCCGCCTCCGTTTTGAAGCGTAACTTTGGCATTAAGGATTATAGTCAGCTTCTTCCCGGTCACGGCGGAATTATGGACCGATTTGACTCATGCGTGTTTGTAATTCCCACTCTTTACGGAATTATACGTTTAATTTCACTTTAAGTTTTCTGTTTATAATTTTTCCGTGAAAGGACGGTGTGTGTTATGGCACAAAAGCTTACCATTCTCGGTTCAACGGGCTCTATCGGTACTCAGGCTCTTGATGTTGTTGATATGAGAGGCTATGAGGTAATCGCCCTTACTGCCGACAGTAACTATAAGCTTTTAGAACAGCAGATAAGAAAATATAAGCCGAAATATGCGGCACTTTCAAACGAAGATGCGGCAAAAACGCTCCGCACTCTTGTTGCGGATACCTCAACCACGGTGCTTTCGGGTAAGGAGGGTGTTATTGAATGTGCAGCAGCCATGGAAAGTGACACTGTTCTTAATTCAATTGTGGGCATTGCAGGTCTTGCTCCCACAATGGCAGCTCTGGAAGAAAAAAAGGACATCGCCCTTGCCAATAAGGAGACACTTGTTGCAGGCGGAAAAATTGTGATGGAAAAGGCAAGGGAAAACGGGTGTGCAATTCTGCCTGTTGACAGTGAGCACAGTGCTATTTTTCAATGTCTTCAGGGGATGAATAAAAAGGCGGAGCTCAAGTCAATCATATTAACAGCCTCAGGCGGCCCGTTTTTCGGAAAATCAAGGGATGAGCTGAAAAATGTCACTGTGGCTCAGGCACTTAAGCATCCGAATTGGGAAATGGGTGCAAAAATAACTGTTGACAGTGCATCAATGATGAATAAGGGTCTTGAGCTTATTGAAGCCGTTTGGCTTTTCGGTGTTTCACCGGATATGATAGACATTGTTGTTCATCGGGAAAGCATTATTCATTCACTGATTGAATATAATGATAACTCAGTTATTGCGCAGCTTGGTGTTCCCGATATGAGAATACCGATTCAGTATGCACTTACATATCCTGAAAGATATGAATCACCGGTGAAAAAGCTCAATTTGTGGGATTACAGGAATCTCACCTTCTATAAGCCGGATTATGAAACCTTTGAGTGTCTGCAGCTTTGCCGTGAGGCAATCAAAAAGGGCGGACTTTATCCCTGTGTGGCAAACGGTGCAAACGAAATGGCAAACGAGCTTTTCCGCAAGGGTAAGATAGGCTTTCTGGAAATTGCCGAAAAAGTCAGACTTGCTCTTGAAAGGTGCGACAAAAAAGATAATTATACTTTATCCGATGTTTTTGACTTTGATGAAATGGCAAGAAGCATTGTCAGAGAAAGTGTTAATTCATAAACAGAAAGGCAAGGGATGAATCTCTTGTATGGCAGCATAATGGAATTTAATTTACTTTTGAGTTTTTCGGAAATTGCCGTGAAGGCTTTGCCGATAATAATTGCAGTTCTCTTTTTCGGTCTGATTATTTTTATTCATGAGTTGGGGCATTTTATTTTTGCAAAGGCATTCGGAGTGAAGGTTAACGAGTTCGCTCTCGGTATGGGCCCGACAATACTGAAAAAACAAGGAAAAGAAACAAAATATGCACTTCGTCTTTTCCCTATCGGCGGATTTGTTTCCATGGAGGGTGAGGATGAAGCAAGTGATGACAGCAGAGCTTATTGCAATCAGAAGGCATGGAAAAGGATGATAATTATTTCAGCCGGTGCAGTCATGAACCTGATTCTTGGTGTTGTGGTCTGCTTCTGCCTTGTTTGCAGTGAGGATCTGGTTGGCACCAATCAGATTTTGCAGTTTTATGAAGGCTCCGTAAGCTCTTCTTCTTTAAAGGAAGGGGATAAGATAGTCAGAATTGACGGTAAAAGAGTTTTCTCGGATTATGACATAAGCTTCCTTATGCAAAGAAACGCCACGGGACACTATGATTTCATTGTTGAAAGAGACGGTGAAAAAATTGAGCTTGAGGATGTTCCCTTTGCAAAAAGAACAATGGGCAACTTTTCTTATAGCCCGGATTGTTCAATTTCTTCCGTCAGTGCAAAATTGAAAAAGGTAGGCTTTGAGGACGGTGATATAATCACCTCCGTCAACGGTGTTGAAACTCCTGACGATAAAACTCTCATAGCTCAGATTCAGGCTGATGAGGATTATGTTTATGATTTCACTGTGAAAAGGGGCGGGGAAGAGCTTTCCTTTGAACAAATTACACTTCAGACGGCAACTGTTTTTGATTTTATAATTCTTGGTGAAGATAAAAACATTCTCAATGTTACAAAAAATGCATTCGGATATGCCTTTTCCATGGGCAGAATGGTTTATCTTTCACTTTTTGACCTTCTCAGCGGACAGTATGGTCTCAATGAGCTTACAGGTGCAGTTGGTACCATTTCGGTAATTACGGATATTGCTGAGGAAAGTGTTGCCACCACCGATTGGTCGCAGCTTTTCATGCTTATGGCTATGATAACCATCAATATCGGTCTTTTTAATCTTCTGCCCGTTCCTGCTCTTGACGGCGGACATCTGTTCTTCATGTTTGTTGAGCTTATTATAAGAAGACCTATTCCTCAGAAATATGTTTCATGGATTCATGCAGCAGGGCTTGTGCTTCTGCTTGGTCTGATGGCAGTCATAACCTTCAGTGATATCTGGAAGCTGATATCAGGTGTCGGTTTCTATTAAATTTGGATTCAGGGTGAAAATATGAAAAGACAGTCAAAAAAAATCAGAGTAGGGGATATTTATATCGGTGGTGACAGTAAAATCACCGTTCAATCAATGCTTAATATTCCTGCTCACGATATAGAAGGAAATGTTTTGCAGGCTCAGGCACTTCAGAAAGCCGGCTGTGAAATAATCAGAGTTGCTGTGCCCGATGAAGAGGCGGTCAGAACTGTTGAGGCTCTTAAAAATGCAGTTGAAGTACCGATTGTTGCAGATATTCATTTTAACCATAAGTTAGCTCTTATGAGCATTGATGCAGGCGTTGATAAGGTGCGCATCAATCCGGGCAATATCGGTGCCGATGAAAATGTGAAAGCCGTTGCCGAAAAGTGTCGTAAACACGGTGTTCCCATCAGAATCGGTGTCAATTCAGGCTCAGTTGAAAAGGAAATCCTTGCCCGTTTCGGAGGTCCCACACCTGAGGCTATGGCGGAAAGTGCCATGTATCATGTAAGACTGCTTCAGAAATATGATTTCGATGATATTGTCATTTCAATCAAATCCTCAAATGTTATAAACATGATTGAAGCTTATGAAAGAGTTGCGGGAATGTGTAATTATCCCTTGCATCTGGGTGTTACGGAGGCAGGCACTGCAAGAATGGGGCTTATCAAGTCTTCCGTCGGCATCGGCTCGCTTCTCACAAAAGGAATCGGTGACACAATCAGGGTGTCACTTACCGATGACCCGGTAAACGAGGTTTATGCGGGTAAAGATATTCTCAGAGCAATCGGCTATGATGATAATTCACCGAGGCTTGTTTCCTGTCCCACCTGCGGAAGAACAAAAATCGACCTTATCGGACTTGCCAATGAGGTTGAAAGCAGACTGAGAGATGTTAAAAAGAATATAACCGTCGCTGTTATGGGCTGTGTTGTCAACGGACCCGGTGAAGCAAGGGAAGCCGATATCGGTATTGCAGGCGGTGACGGCTGCGCCATAATCTTCAAAAAAGGTGAGATTCTCAGAAAGGTGCAGGAAGAAAATATAGTAAATGAACTTATGACAGAAATAGAAAAGATGTAAGTCGGCGGGGAATGTTGCCGGCTTAAAACGGAGAATATAAATGAGTAACAGATTTGAAGAGCTCTTCGGTACCTTTCCGGATGAAGGTCTCCACGAAGTGTTCGAAAATGCACAAATTCAGAATGTAAGAATAGCTATGGAAAAAAAGAGCATCGAAATTGATGCTTTTTTTCCCGTTCTTGTAACATATAAGCAAACCGAAAAAGCAGAGGCTTATCTTAAGGATATGCTTTCCGTTTCTTCTGTTTTAATTGAGCCCAAAATGCCGCCCGAGCAGTTCAGTGAGGAATATTTTTCAACTCTCGCTCATGAAGCAAATCTTGCAATTGCCGCCACAAACGGATTTTTCATCGGCAGTACGGCAGGATTTGACGGAAAAAAACTGTATATTGAGCTTACCCACGGTGGCGGAGACATTCTTAAAAGCGTCAATGCGGCAGAATTTATGGAGCGCATTATAATGAAACGCTTCTCACGTCAGGTTGAGGTTGAGTTCTGCGGTGCAACTGAGCTGGAATTTGATAATGAGCAGATTGCTGCTTTTCAGAAAAAAGCCGAGGTGGAAAACCTTATTGCAAAGGGCATTGACCCTCAGGAGGTTTTTGCCCCGAAGCCTAAGGAACACAAAATTGTTGAGGGTATTCCTCTTTACCTTGAAACTGCAAAGCCTATCTATGGCAACAGAATAACAAAAAATCCCAAGCCGCTTAATGAAATTTCCGTTGAAGACGGCTCATGTGTTGTGTGGGGTGATGTGTTCTCCTTTGAAAGCCGTGAAACAAGGGACAACCGAAGCTATATTATCACCTTCAACATTACTGACGGCACATATGCCTATACCTGTAAGGTCTTTGAAAGAAAAGAAAACTGTGATTCAATCCTTTCCAAGGTGAAGGACGGCGCAACGGTTATGATAAGAGGCGACCTTGCCTTCGATAAATTCTCAGGTGAAAATGTAATTTCACCAAGAGCTATCAGCCTTGTTGAAAAAATTCCCAAAACTGACGACAGTGAGGAAAAAAGAGTTGAACTGCATCTTCACACCAAAATGTCCATGATGGACGGTATGACCGATGCAAAGGTACTCGTTCAGAGAGCAATTGATTGGGGACACAAGGCAATTGCCATCACGGACCATGGCGTTGTTCAGGCTTATCCCGAGGCTGTCAAGGCGGCCAAGGGCAAGATCAAGATAATCTACGGTATGGAAGGCTATTTCATGGATGATACCGAAATGAGCTTTGCCGATTGGAAAAAGGGCAAAAACAAGTATTTCCATCAGATTATTCTTGTCAGAAATCTTACGGGTCTGAAGAACCTTTATAAGCTTATCACAAAATCAAATCTTGAATATTTCCACAGAAGACCCATTGTTCCGAAAAGTGAGCTTATCAAGCACAGGGAAGGTCTTATCATCGGCTCAGCTTGTGAAGCCGGTGAGGTTTACAGAGCCATTGCAGAAGGAAAAAGTGATGAGGAAATTCTTAAAATCGCATCCTTTTATGATTATCTTGAGGTTCAGCCCTGCGGCAATAACGAATATATGATCCGTTCGGAAAAATTCCCCAATGTAAAGAGTGTCGAGGATATCCGAAACTTTAACCGCAAGGTTATTCATGTTGCCGATGCTCTCGGAAAAATGACCGTTGCAACCTGTGACGTTCACTTTATTGATCCGGGCGACTCAAAATTCAGAGCTATTCTCATGGCAGGTCAGGGCTTCAGCGATGCCGATATGCAGGCACCTCTTTATTTCAGAAATACTGAAGAAATGCTTGCCGAATTCGATTATTTAGGTGAAGACACCGCAAGGGAGATTGTAATCACCAACACAAACAAAATTGCGGATATGATTGAAAAAATTATACCCATTCCGTCAGGCAACTATCCGCCCTTCCTTGAAGGCGCTGATGAGGAGCTGACAAGACTTTGCTGGGATAAGGCAAAGGAGCTTTACGGTGACCCTGTTCCCGAATATGTTGCACAAAGGCTTGAAAAGGAGCTTACATCAATCATCAAGCACGGCTTCGGTGTTCTTTATATGATTGCACAGAAGCTTGTTCACAACTCTGAGGAGCACGGATATCATGTAGGCTCACGAGGCTCCGTAGGCTCATCATATGTTGCCAACGCTTCGGGAATTTCCGAGGTTAACCCCCTTGCCCCGCATTATCGCTGTCCGAATTGCAAGTATTCCCAATTCTTTCTCAAGGGTGAGGTCGGCTCAGGCTATGACCTTCCGCCTATGGATTGTCCCGAATGTGGAACTCCTATGGCAAGAGACGGACATGACATCCCCTTTGAAACCTTCCTCGGCTTCAAGGGTGATAAGAGCCCTGATATTGACCTTAATTTCTCGGGCGAATATCAGTCAAGAGCTCACCGTTACACAGAAACGCTTTTCGGTGACGGATATGTGTTCAAGGCGGGTACCATTGCCTCCGTTGCCGATAAAACAGCTTACGGATATGTTAAAAAGTATCTTCAGGAAAGAAATATTGTTGTATCCCGTGCAGAGGAGGACCGTCTCACAAAGGGCTGTACCGGTGTTAAACGAACAACGGGTCAGCACCCCGGCGGCATGGTTGTTGTGCCGAATGCTTTTGAATTTTCTGACTTCACGGCAATTCAGCACCCGGCAGACGATGCAAAAAGTGAAACCCGTACAACTCACTTTGACTTCCACGCTCTGCATGATACGATTCTTAAGCTTGATAATCTCGGCCATGATGTTCCCACTCTTTATAAGTATCTTGAAGACCTGACAGGTATTCCCGTTATGGAAACGGATATCTGTGACCCGAAGGTTTATGAGCTTATTCTGAGTCCGGAGCCCTTGGGAGTCACTGCTGATGAAATTGATTGTCCTACGGGTACACTTTCAATCCCTGAAATGGGTACACCCTTTGTTATTCAGATGCTTCTTGACGCAAAGCCGAGAAACTTTTCTGACCTTTTGCAGATTTCGGGACTTTCACATGGTACCGATGTATGGCTCGGCAATGCTCAGGAGCTTATTAAGGACGGTATCTGCACAATTTCCGAGGTTATAGGAACAAGAGACAATATCATGGTTTACCTTATGCATAAGGGCGTTGAGCCGAGTATGGCTTTCAAAATCATGGAAATTGTCCGTAAGGGTAATGCAACAAAGCTTCTCACTGAGGAGCACATCAAGGCAATGAAGGATAACGGTGTTGAACAGTGGTACATCGATTCCTGCATGAAAATCAAGTATATGTTCCCGAAGGCTCATGCGGCGGCTTATGTCAGTGCCGCACTGCGACTCGGTTGGTATAAGATTTACTATCCTCTTGAATATTATGCAGCATTCATGACAGTGCGAGGCGGAGACCTTGAAGCTGTAACCGTTCTTCAGGGCAGAGATGCCGTGAAGCGCAGAATGGCTGAAATCAAACAAAAGGGCAAGGATGCTCAGCCAAAGGAGCTTAATATGTATCCGACGCTGCAGGTGGTTAACGAAATGATGGCAAGAGGTATTGAATTTTTGCCCGTTGACATTTATAAATCCCATGCCACAACTTATGAAATTGAAGACGGAAAAATCCGTATGCCCTTCGGAGCACTTTCGGGTGTCGGCGACAATGCGGCAATTGCTCTTATGCATGCAAGAGACGGTGTGGATGAGTTCGTTTCAATTGACGATTTCGCTCAGAAGGGTGCCGCTTCATCTTCAACCATTGAAGCCCTCAGGCAGGTCGGCGCACTCAAGGATTTGCCCGAAACAAGGCAGATGAGTCTGTTTGATATGTAAACAGGCTGAAAAAGGTTTTTTCAGGAAGTAAATTCCTGTTAATATCAAAAAACAAAGGAGAGAAAATCATGAAAAAGAATGAAACAATTTTGGGAGTAATGATCGCTGCAGTAATCTGTCTTGCATTGTCGTTTGTTTTCTGGGCTGGCGGAGATTCAAACGAAATGGTTATTGACATTGAAGCTCCCACAGTGC
>JAFUQS010000089.1 GCA_017472225.1 Clostridia bacterium
ACATCGTCAGTTATGCTTGTTGATGAAAAGGCACTCGGATGTGCCTCATGCTGCTACCACAACGGAGATGTTTGTGGTGTTTGTTATAAAAAAATCATATCAGAATTTGAAGAAAGCAAGGTGAAAAAAGATGGCGAAAGTACCAAACGAAGTAGCTAAAAAGTTTAAAGCACTTGAAAAGCTCGTTTCTCTCGGTATCAGCTCCGAGGATGAAATTAAAAAGCTTACACCCAAGGACCTTATGGATGCGAAGGATATTTCTTTTGCTGATGTTGTTATGATTTATCAGATTATCGAAAGCGTCAAGCAGAACAAGCTTTTCTCTTTCCTTGTAAAGTATGAGAATGTAATGAATGACGGTGAGGTGAAGTCCGAATGTCAGGGAAATACGAATATATCACAGGAATCTACAACGACAAAATCCAAGAAGTAACCGCCAGCTTAGAGGATTGGAAAGCTTTTCTTAAAACGGCTTCCAATAACTATAAATACAACTTTGGCGAACAGTTACTCATATATGCCCAAAAGCCCGAAGCAACGGCTTGTGCCGAGATAGGCTTTTGGAATGAAAAGATGCAGCGTTGGGTTAACCGAGGTGCATCAGGTATTGCCTTGTTTGACTACGCATCAGGCAAACAAAGGTTAAGATATGTGTTTGATGTGTCGGACACTAACTCTTTTTACGGGTACGAGGTGCCCCGTTGGGAAGCTAAGGAAAGATACCACAGTGAGATAAGCGAAGCCTTAAGTAATGCTTTCGGTGAGGTAGCAGAGGGCAGTCTTGAATCTGTTATTGATGATACCGCAAGAAACTTGGTTGAGGATAATGCCCTCGACTACATCTCTGTTCTTGAAGAAGTAAAGGCAGGCAGTTTTCTTGAAGAGCTTGATTCTGACAATATCTCTGTAGTCTTTAAGGATGCACTTTCAAGCAGTATCGGATATATGATGATGAAAAGGTGCGGCCTTGATGCTGACTCATTCTATGATTTTGAAGATTTCAAGGCTATTTTCAATTTCAATACTCAAGAGGTTGTTGTACAGCTCGGTAATGCTTTGAGCGACATTTCCGAAATGGGTATAAGAGAAATTGAAAGCACGGTAAAAAATCTTCAGAAAAATGAGAAAAAAAGAAATCGCACATTTGTCAAAGAAAAGGAAATTGACTATGATGAAGGTGCAAAAGAAAAAGAAATTACCGAAAGGAGCAATGAAAATGGCACAGATTCAGTACAGACAGGTCGGAGATTACAAAATCCCGAACATCAAACTTCCGGAGGAGGAGAACGTTACTCTTGGCAGGTACGGTATGATGAGGATGAAGTTCCTTCAGCAGAACAAGTCGGGAATGTATATGCTTCTGATAACCAAGGGCACATTGATGAGAACGCTCAAGAAGACCGAGGACGAAGCGACAGAGATGCTGGAGCGCCTGACAGAACAGATGATGAAAGCTCAGGGCGTGACCGAAGAACTCAAGGAGAACAATCAGATGCTTTGGGTGCAGATGATGAACAACATCAAACACTCGGCAGAGGAAATAGTTCTCAAGGAACTGATTTACAGTTAAGCGGACACGACTTCAATGGCCGTGGAAGCGGCATTGACTATTATCACCAAGACAAAGAAAAAAATGAGCTTTTAAGAACTTATCTTCGCTCACATATTGATGAAATCGCCACCTTCTATGAAAGTCATTCTGACAGAGAGGAACGTGGCGATTTTATTAAATCCTTCTTTACCTCCGAGCCTTATGAAATTACACTTTCAAACGGAGTAAAGGCAGGTATAGAAGCATATTCCGACGCTATACACTTTTTCAGAGGCGACAGAAACAATCCTGAAAGCGAAGTATGGGGACGATGGCACGGTGTTGAAAGAGATATTTTCGGCATGATGCTTCTTGAAGAATGGACAGACCCGCAGGCACTTCTTTTACCGAGTGCTAATAAACAGATAGAATTTATCGGTGATAAGGTAAAGGATGCCGTTCTTCCTTTACCACAGGCGGCTATAGACTATATTCTTGGTGTCGGAAGCGGTTTCAGTGAAGGCAAGATGCGTATTTATCGGCACTTTTCTGAAAGTCTGTCAAAGGAAGAAAATATCAAGTTTCTCAAAAATGAATACGGTACAGGCGGTCACACCGATGCTATTCCCGGCAGCGGATATTGGGAAAATCACGATGCAAAGGGCATTGAGATTTCTGACCATTACAGTGTACCGCAAAGGCGTGTTCTTTTTAAATGGAACTACATTGAAAAACGTATTTCTGAGCTTATC
>JAFUQS010000090.1 GCA_017472225.1 Clostridia bacterium
GCCCAAGCGGCTCGAGCGAGCGGAGTTAAAGGAATAAATAAAACCTTGCCGTTTTTTAACCACGGCACATAAAAAACGAAGTCAAATACACCTTGAGTAGACAGTAGTCAGTAGGAAAGGTCAGCACATCGGTAAGCCAATAGTGTCAGCACATAGGTAAGCCGGTAAATTTAATAACCTTAAAATTTAAAAGCATCTGACTTTTTACGGTCAGATGCTTTCTGTTTTTATCTTTCTTTACTCGGCGGGAATAGACCAACTGTTATATCAATGTCAAAACGGATATAATCGCCGCAGGCGGCCTGCCTACTGTCTACTGACTACTGACCCCTGACTACTGTCTACTGAAAACCCCAAGCACCTCAGCCGTATTATCCGCAATATACTCGGCACCTGCTTTACGAAGCTCCTGTTCATCTCTGAAGCCCCATGTGACACCAATGCATGGCAGTGCCGCATTTTTTGCCGTCTGAACATCGACCTCGCTGTCTCCTATATAAATAGTATAGGCTTTTATGTCATTGTGAATGTTTGCTTCTGCAATTCCGAATTCACTCAATGCTCTGAAAACATTGGCAGGGCTCGGCTTTCGCTCACTTTCAACCGATACACCGATTGCAACATCGATAAGCCCTTCAAAATAATCCTCGCACAAGCCCACAACGGCAGTATGAAGCTTGTTTGACACAACGGCGGTTTTTATTCCCTTTTCCTTGAGCTGCTTCAGCATCTCAAGAACGCCCTCATAAGGCGCAGTGGTGTCCTTCATATGCTCAAGGTAGTATTTTCTGAATTTTTCAAGGCATTTTTCGTCAGTTTCCTTATCCGTACCGTCGGGAGTTGACCTTTCCATCAGCTTCACCACACCGTTACCGATAAAGCGGCGTACCTCCTCCACAGTTCTTTCAGGGAAGCCGTATTCTCTCAAAGCAAAATTCACTGCGGAGTGTAAATCACCGAGAGTATTGAGAAGTGTTCCGTCAAGGTCAAATATTGCGTATTTATACAATTTTATCAGTCCTTTTAATTTACAAAGGACACGGCACGCCGTGTCCTTCTTTATTTTTTTCTGTCTGACTGCTGCTCAGCGGATTGTTCCCGTATGCCAGATGTCTCTTGCGTAATCGTTGATTGCACGGTCAGCAGCAAAGCGGCCTGCACCTGCAATGTTCATAAGTGACATTCTGTTCCAGCGTTCTCTGTCAAGCCATACCTCATCAATCTTTTTCTGTGCATTTCTGTAATCAGCAAAATCTGCAAGAACCATATACGGGTCATGGTGAATGATTGTGTTGCCGATTTCAGGGAACTGCTTACCGTTGATGCCTGCCTGAATGAATTCAATAACCTTGCGCAGCTCTGCGTTGTTGTTGAAGTAGTTAATGGGCTGATAGCCTCTCTTCTGAAGGTCGGTTGCCTCGGGAGTTGTCATACCGAACAGGAACATATTGTCATTACCTACAGCCTCATTGATTTCAACGTTTGCGCCGTCAAGTGTACCAAGGGTAAGTGCACCGTTGATCATAAACTTCATATTACCTGTACCGCTGGCTTCTGTACCTGCAAGGGAAATCTGTTCGCTGACATCAGCGGCGGGCATAAGCACCTCAGCCATTGATACATTGTAATCCTCAAGATATACAACCTTGAGTCTGCCCCTCATATCCGGGTCATTGTTAACAAGGTCGCTGAGAGCACAGATCATTTCAATAATCTTCTTTGCAACAAAGTAGCCGGAAGCTGCCTTTGCACCGAAGATATATGTGTGAGGCACATATTCACCGTCGGGATTTTCCTTGATTTCAAGATATCTTGCAATAATCTGAAGTGCATTGAGGTGCTGACGCTTATATTCGTGAAGTCTCTTGACCTGTACATCAAAAATTGAGTTCGGATCAAGGGTGATGCCTGTCTTTTTCTTCACAAGGGCAGCAAGTCTCTTTTTGTTGGAAAGCTTGATTTTTTCAAGCTTGGCAAGAACCTTTTTATCGTCTGCAAACTTTTTGAGCTTGAGAAGCTCATCTGCATCGTAAACAAAGCCGTCACCGATAAGGTCTGTGATATAAGCTGAAAGCTCCGGGTTTGCCTGACAAAGCCAACGTCTGTGAGCGATACCGTTTGTTACATTCTTGAACTTATCGGGTGTGAGATTATAGTAATCGTTGAAGATTGTATCCTTCAGAATCTGACTGTGAAGGGCAGAAACACCGTTGACGCTGTGGCAGGTGGCAACGCAAAGGTTTGCCATTCTGATAACACCGTTTGATGTAACAGCCATCGCTTCAACCTTACCTGCATCGTGGGTCATTTCCCAGATGTGGGCACGGTATCTGTTATCAATTTCCTTAACAATCTGATAAATTCTGGGAAGAAGTGACTTGAACAGATCCTCGGGCCAACATTCAAGTGCTTCCTTCATAACTGTGTGGTTGGTGTAAGCAGTTGCCTTTGTTACGATATTCCATGCATCATCCCAGCCGTATCCGCACTCGTCAAGAAGAATACGCATAAGCTCAGGAATTGAAAGGGTGGGGTGAGTATCGTTGATATGAACTGCATTTTTATCTGCAAAGTTTTCCATTGTACCGAAGTGGCGCAGATGTCTTGAAACGATATCCTGAACAGAAGCAGAAACAAGGAAATATTGCTGCTTGAGACGAAGGCTCTTGCCCTCATAGTGATTATCGGAGGGATAGAGGATTTTGCTGATAACCTCAGCCATTGCCTGCTGCTCCATAGCCTTCATATACTGTCCCTGGTCGAAAAGTCTCATATCAAGTGAGGGTGCTTCACTTTTCCACAGACGAAGAATTGAAATGCCCTTGCCGTCCTTACCGCTGACATACATATCATAGGGTACTGCAACGATGGTCTGTGCATTTCTGTGCTCGATGCTGTGATAATGTGTATCCCAGATATCAACGATTTCGCCGCCGAATTTAACTTCAACGGTGTCCTTTTCTCTTGCCTTGAGCCATACCTCGCCACCGGGGAGCCAGAAGTCGGGCAGCTCTGTCTGCCAGCCGTCAACAAGCTTCTGCTTGAAGATACCGCATTCATAAAGAATACTGTAGCCCATACCGTAATAGCCCTGTGTTGCAAGACCGTCAAGATAGCAGGCTGCAAGACGACCGAGACCGCCGTTGCCGAGACCTGCATCAGGCTCACATTCATAAAGCTTGTCAAGCTTGATGCCCATATCCTTCAGAGCGTCGGAGAAAACCTTTGTAAGGTTGAGATTATAAAGATTGTTCTTGAGTGAGCGGCCCATAAGGAATTCCATGCTCAGATAATAAATCTTCTTTTGTTCCTCGTTGCCCTTTTCCTTTCTGAACTCACGAAGACCGTCGTGCATAAGCTCTCTGACAATGAGAGCCACTGCCTTATAGTACTGCTCATCGGTTGCTTCTTCGGCACTTACACCGAAGTAATGAGAGAGCTTACCTGTGATAAGCTCCTTTGCTTCTTTCTTTGTAAGGGAATAATTCATACAAAACCTCCAAATTTATCTATGTAAATAGCTGTTTTATCAAATAGATATGGTTATTTTATACTAAAATCGGATAAAAATCAACAGTAACAGAGAAAATAATGAGCATAATATTAAAATATATTATAAAAATACACAAAACAGAAGAAAAAAAGACAGCCATGCCGTCTTTTTCAGCAGCTTGTACTAAGGGAAAGATACAAAACACAAAAAATCAGGTGACTTCCGTGGAAATCACCTGATAAAAGCAGAATCAAACTGCAAAAATAATAATCACACCAATGATGGCAATAAGTGCTGTAATATTATATCTTTCAAGATATGCACCGATATAAGTCACGATTGCACCGGGGAAATAGAGAATTTTCTGAAGGATATTACCTTTCTTATAAACCTTTTCCATCATGTTCATTGCATCCTCAATAAGAGGGAAGCTGTTGCAGAAAAGTGAAACTGCAAACCACACTGCAAGGCAGTTGAAAATTGTTGCTGCAACAGAATTTGCACCGATAACTGCAGGGAAAAGAAGAAGCGAGAAAATACCGATGGAGTTCATGAAAAGGGGAACAAAGCAAAGAGCAAATGAGCCCTGAGCCTTTGCAGTGAATTCATGCTCAACATGACCGCTCATTTCATCGTCTCTTATATATCTGTTGTCCTCAACAACGGTTTTTGTGCATTTGCAAACAATCTGTTCCCACATGGCTCTGACATATGCACCGGGGAAGGTGAGATATCTGATTAAGCAATAGAGAAATGTCATGCGATATCGCCTCCTTTGTCCATAAGAACTTCTTCGATTGTCATTTTTCCGTCTTTATATTTTTCAACAAGCTCGCTGAGCTCATAGCCGTTGGTTTCAAGCACATTTTTCATGCTGTCATAAACATCGGTGTTGCCGTTGTAAAGACCTATGAGTGCATAAAGATTGCACTGTGCAACATTGTATGAGCCACTGTTCATGAATTCTTCCATAGCTTCAAGTGCCATACTGCCTTCACCCTTGAGAAGATAAGCAACTGCAAGACACTGCTTGTAGCTCACATCACTTGAATAAGCATTTGCCGCAGCCTCGCTGCAGATTTCGATAATCTTATCCGGGTCGGGAGTTTCAAGATAACGGAAATAGTTTGAATAGGCTATATAAGCATTTGAATCCTGCTTGTTTATTTTGATAAGTCTGTTATAGCAGTCCTCGGCTGTTTCACCGTCACCTGCCATTGCAGCAACCTGACAAAGGGTGGGAAGGTATACCCATTCATTGCCCTTGTGCTTTTTATCCATTTCTGTGAGATAAGCAAGTCTGTCCTCAATCGGTTCACCGTTCAGGCGCATAATCTCATATGAGAAATAGTCAATGAAAAGGTCGGCGTACTTTCTTTCACCGTTTTCGTCGGTTTCTTCCCTGAGAGCGTCAAGCTGAGCCATAACTGCTTCATAGTCGAATTCTTCGCCCGAGAAAGCACCTGATACGATTTCGGAAACTGCATAGTAGGTCTCAGTGTTGATTTCGGTTTCTTCAACAATTTTTCTGTATTTTGAATTCCAGGGCATTTTCAGGTCTGTTTCGCTGTAATACTTATTTATGAGTGTAACAGCGTCGGACATATAGCCTGTTTTTGTGTAATCTTCAATAAGATTACGGACTGCTCTCATTGAAACATTGTCTGACACGGAGGATGTGTAATAGTAGTAATTTTCAATTGCTGACATCACATTGCCTTCCATGTGGTTTGCATAACCGTTGAGAAGATATATATTTGTGTCAACGGCAGTGAAGGAAGTGAAAATTGTGCCGATGAAAACCACAATCATGATAATAAACATGAGCACACCCGTTTTTCTCAGGGGATAATGCTTCATGAATTCACGGCATGAGCTGCAATAAGGATAATCCTCACCGAACTCTGTTGCCCGGGGATTTTCCTCACAGCATTCACATTTTTCCTCCGGGGTCATTTCGATATCCTCGGGGTGTTCCTCTTCAAAATCAGAAAGCTCCTGAATAAGCTCGCCCTGCTCTGCCTTTTCACTTGCTTCGTCAAGCTCCTTCTGGAACATATCCTTCAGTTCTTCAAGCTCCTCATAAAGGTCTTCCATGGGGTCGGCTTCATGTGCTTGTTCGTCTGCGCCTTCAACGGCTTCGGCAATTTCATCAGCCTTATCAGCAGCGTCGGTCATATTTTCATCTGTTTGTTCTTCAGGCAAAAGCTCTTTTTCCATTTCGTCCAAAGTTAACGCCTCCTTTTGGTTAATGCTATCATTTTATCACTGTTTGTGCAAAAATGCAATAACGTAATTCTATTCCGGTTACTTATATTTAACTTTAAAGGAATTCCACATAAAAATTAAGTAGCCAGTAGTCAGTAGTCAGTAGTCAGGAGTCAGGGATCAGTAGGCAGTAGGCAGTAGGCAGTAGGCAGTAGACAGGGGTCAGTAGTCAGTAGACAGGGAAAGGATAAAACAATAAGGAGTCTGCAAAAAATAAACAATCATAAAAAAGAAAGAATAACAGCGTAAAGAGGAATTCTCTTTCTGAAAGCAGCTTGTAGCGGGAGCGACTGTCGGACTACAGGCTGTGGAAAGGCACACAAATAAATTAGACAATAGCAGACCTTACGGAACAAATTAAACCAAGCGGCTCATTTTATTAAGCGTTGTTTTAATCAGAGCTGTTCGGCAACCGAGCCGTGGTATTGCAGAACGGAGCAATCTGAAAATACCGATAAGAA
>JAFUQS010000091.1 GCA_017472225.1 Clostridia bacterium
CTCCTGTTATTTGGTAGCTTTATTCTACCTTATAACAGGAGGTTAGTCGAATGTGTGGATATGTAATTTTATATCATATTAAAATGTTTTAATGCATCCATTATGGCTTCTTCTTTTTCCTTCGGACATTTCGGCACTCGGTGTCCTTCTTTGCCCTTATTGTAATTCTCTCGTTCTATAATCCCACACTTGGTTTTCACTTGTGAGATATAAAGGGAAGATACTTTTAAAGCAAACTTCTCAAACACATAATCCTTGATTTCCTGATATGTTGCTTTGGTTTCAGCTGCGGTTACATCAAGCTCTGAAAGGTCAAGCTTTATGTCGATATGTGTGTCCGGTCTGCGTTGGGACAAAAGAACAACTGTCTCAACATGGCTTGTGTGGGGGAACATATCCACAGGCTGGATTTTCATCACCTTGTATCCGTTTTTGCAAAGGAAGGTTAAATCCCTTGCCTGGGTTTCCGGATTGCAGGAAATGTAAACCACCTTTTGCGGCTTTAAGGTTGTGACACTTCTGAGAAAGTTCAGGTCGCTGCCGGCTCTCGGCGGGTCCATAATCACAAGGTCAACCTTTTCCTTGTCCTCTGCCATGCCAACCATGAATTTGCCTGCATCGGCACAGAAAAAACGGATGTTATCCGTATTGTTGAGCCTTGCATTGTTTATGGCATCCTTCACCGCATCCTTGTTCAGCTCAACACCGATGACCTGCTTTGCCTTGTCTGCCGCAACGATGCCGATTGTCCCTGTGCCGCAGTAAGCGTCAAGAACGGTTTCGTTGCCGGTCAGCTCTGCAAAATCAATTGCAGCTCTGTAAAGCTTTTCGGTCTGAACGGGGTTGATCTGATAAAAGGACTTTGCAGAAATTCTGAAACGCTTTTCACAAAGGATATCCTCAATATATCCGCTTCCGTAAAGCACTTCTTCTCTGTCACCGAGAACAAGACTTGTCTTGCCGCCGTTGATGTTCCATATTATTGTGGTGATTTCCGGGTGAAGCTTTTTCAGCTCCGTCACAAATTCATCCTTCTTGGGAAAAATTCTTGTGCCCGTTACAAGCACTGTCATAACTTCATTTGTTGCAAAGCCACGCTTGACAAGAACATGACGAAGAAAGCCTTTACCGGTATCCTCGTTATAGGCGGCGAGCTTAAAGCGGGGGAGAAGGATTTTTCTTATGTCCGTAATGATTTTGTCGGCTGTTTCATCTTCAAGCATACAATCGTCAACAAGCACGATGTTGTGGCTTGAGGACTGATAAACACCGGATATTATTTTTCCGCCCCTTGTTGTGCCGAATGCCGCCTGAACCTTGTTGCGGTATCGGTAGGGCTTTTCCATACCGATGATTTCTTCAACATGACCAAAGCGACCAAGAAGACGGATTGTTTTTGCCTGCTTGAAGCTCAGCTGCTCGGGATAGGTCATATTCTGAAGCTGACAGCCGCCGCATTTTTTATAAAGTGGACAGGAATTGCCCTTGCCCACCTTTTTCGGCTGCGAGGGGCGTGGTTTTCTTTTGCCGTAGTTATTCATCAGAGCTTGACACCTGAATACCTTTTAACCATACGGCGGATTGCAAATCTGAGTGAAAGCATTGTTATAACAGCACAGGCTGCTGCGATTGGTTCGCCTTTGTTTTTCATAATAATATCATGCCTTTCTTGTTTGGATTTTTTCAGAAAAGTAATTATCCGGGAATAATGCTGAAGCCGTACTTGTATTGCTTGTCGGTTTTGTTCTTGTATTCCTCAAGAGTATGTGAGCCCCAGCTGTCAAAGCCGCCAACACCCATCTGACGGGCAATTGCTCTGACATAAAGTGTGTCGCTTTCGGGCAGCTCATGCTTGTGAGGAGCATTTTCAAGGGCTTCTGCAGTCCACGGACAAGCGTTGAATTCCATTTCCGTGTCGGCTTCAAAGGTGAGCGTTCTGCCGCCACCGAGACAAGCGTATCTCACTGCGGTTCTTTCTCCGTGCTCCTGAGGCTTCTGATAATTAACATAAAGAGCGTCAATGTCTGTTCTGTAAAGACCGATATCGGCACCTCTGTCCCTGTCAATATAATTTTCATGGGGACCCTTACCGAGATAGGTGAGAAAATCATACTCTCTTTTTAAGGGGAAAATCATTGAAATTTCGGGAATTTCGGGCAGACTCTCAACGGGGGTGAAGCTGTAGTCAATGTGCATACCCTGACTTCCGATTGTATAAATCAGCTTACCCTTACATACAGGGCAGGTGGGAACTGAAAAATCAACACACACCTTAACGGTTTTGCCGTCATTGTGAATGGAATTCATGTCAATGCCTTGCCATGCATAAGCACCTGCTTTTTTCCATGTGGCACAGCGTACCTCCTGCTTGTTGCCTCTGTCGTTATCGGTAAGAGCCCGCCAGAAGTTGAGTCTGACTTCATTTTTGAGAAGCTCTCTGCCATGCTTTTTCATGGAATAGATTGCGCCGTTTCTTCTTGAAAGGCATACCTCAAATTCGCCGCCCTTAATGCTTACGGTACCGTAATTGATGTCAACAGTCATGTTATCCTTCTGAAGCTCTGTTTTTGCAATTTTATGCTTGTTGACAATAAACTGCTTTTTGGCAACAATGTGACCTGCCTTTGCCCAAGGGGTAGTTTCCTTTGTTTCAAACATAATGTTGAGGTACCATTCTGTGTCGGGAGCATCGGAAAGCTCAAGCTTGATTTTTTTCTTTTCGCCCGGTGCGGCATCAACAATCATGTCACCTGAACCGATAACCCTGTTACGGCTGACCTGCTGGAAGTGAAGGTTGAATTCATTAAGGTTGGTGAAAAGGAAATCATTTGTCACCTCAAAGGTGCCCATGTTTGCCTTGATTTCTCTGAAGCGCACATTCTGATAAAGGCGTTTCATTTCAATGATTCCCGGTGTAAGCTCTCTGTCGGCAAAAACAAGTCCGTTTCCGCAGAAGGTGCCGTCATGGGTGATTTCGCCGCTGTCTCCGCCATATCCGATAAAGCTTTTGCCGTCAGGCAGCCTGATGCGTACGCCCTGGTCAACAAAGTCCCACACGAAAACACCGAAAAAGCTCTTGTACTTATCAAAAAGCTCAAGATATTTTTCATTTCCGCCACAGGAGTTACCCATTGCATGGGAATATTCGCAAAGCATCCATGGCTTATCCGTGTGAGCCTGCATTCTTTCTTCCAGATCCCACGGAGAGGGGTACATCTGAGAATAAACATCGGTTACATTTTTATCAAAATCGAAGGTTTCCTCTGCCCAGATTGATTCATAATGAACGGGACGGGAGGGATCCTTTTCGTGAAGCCAATCATGCATTCTGAGGAAGTTTCTGCCACCGCTGCACTCGTTACCCAAGGACCAGATAATAACTGAGGGGTGGTTTTTATCCCTTTCGTAAAGGGATTCAATTCTGTCCATACAGGAGGGAGTCCACATTTCCATTCCGTCAGGCATGAGGGGTGTTATTTCACCCATGAAGCGTGTTCCGTGAGTTTCAAGGTTATTTTCATCAATAACATAAAGCCCGTATTCATCGCAAAGGTCATACCAGAGGGGATGATTGGGATAATGTGAAGTACGAACAGCGTTGATGTTATGCTGCTTCATTATTTCGATATCCTTGATCATAAGCTCTTTTGAAACGGCTCTGCCTGTGTCACAGGAAAATTCGTGACGGTTTGTACCCTTGAGAATAATTCTTTTGCCGTTATAGTAAAGCACGGAATCCTTGATTTCAATGTGTCTGAAGCCTGTTTTACAGCTCACAAATTCAAAGGCAGTGCCGCCCTCGTCACGAAGGGTAATAACAATGTTATAAAGGTATGGCTTTTCTGCGCTCCAGAGATTGATGAAGGGCAGTGTCGCCTTAAGAAATGCAGAGCTGCCGCCTTCAACCGAAACGGAATCCGTTGCAACAACATCGCCCTTTGCGTCATACGCCGTAAGCTCAACCTCAGTGTGGTCTGTCACCTGACCGAGAATAACCTCGGCAGAAAGTGAGCCTGTTTTATAGTCGGTGGTGTCAGGCTCAGCCCTGACGGTGAAGTCAGCTATGTACTGATTTTTTGTTGTGTAAATATATACGGGTCTGAAAATACCGGAAAGGCGGAAAAAGTCCTGATCCTCCATCCATGAGCCTGTACACCAACGGTAAACCTCAACAGCAAGAGTGTTTTCCCCTTCGGTGAGATATTCCGTAATGTCAAATTCACTGTGACGGAAGGTACCCTCACTGTAAGCGCATCTTGTTCCGTTGACATAAAGATAATATGCCGATTCAACGCCCTCGAAGGCTATGACAACTCTGCCCTTGCTGAAATTCTCAGGCAGTGTGAGTTTTTTTATGTAGCAGCCCACAGGGTTATATTCCGTGGGAGCTTCGGGAGGTACAGGCTCCTGAATTTTTTCCCATGGATACTGAATGTTGGAGTAAATCGGGTAATCGTAGCCGAGCATCTGCCATGAGGAGGGAACGGGAATGGTGTCCCACTCACTGCAGTCATAACCGGATTCTGCAAAGCCTTCCTCCTTTTCACGATAGGAGTTATAAAGGCGGAACCTCCATTCGCCGCAGAGGTCAATGTATCTTTCACTGTCGGTTCTTTCACCCTGCCGTGCTTTTTCGAGACTGCCGTAGGGTACAAAGGTTGCCTTTGAGGGCAGACGGTTAACCCCTGTTACGGAAGGGTCATTCTGCCATTCATTAAAGCCGTGAAGCTGAGTTTTCATAATTATTTCCTCCTTGAGGGAATGGGAGATTTTTATTTGATGTTAACCTTATTTTCAATTACATATCCCGTAAGGGCAAGAAGTGCCACTGCAACAATCATTGAAAAAATTGTTCCGCCGATGGGATAAATGATGAAGGCGGCAGCAATCTCCTGTGCAGGCTTGAAGCTGAAATATGCACTGTTATAGGTGGCAACAAATGAGAAGGGAACAATTTCGCTGATGAAGTTTCCTATCTGTGATGCAAGTGTCATAATTGCGAAAAAGGTGAGTCCGCCGAAAAGCTTCGGGTGGTTGTGGAAAAGCCTTGTGTTTGCAACGGTTACGGAAAAATACACATAGCCCACATAGGTGAGAATCTGAGCGATGATGAGAAGCACCATAACAACAAGCAGCATGATGAGAACATCGGTTTCGGGAAGCATGGTAAGAAGTCCTCTGAGGGCATCACCGAACATATCGGTGAGAGCACTTGTTTTGACCCTTGCATAAAGGAAAATGAGGAAGTAAGGCACGGCAGTTGCAATGAAGCCGACAACAATCCACAAAAATGACACAAGGACCTTTGAAAGAAGGATTTTGCTGCCCTTGACGGGAAGTGTCAGTGTAAGGTATCCCTGTCTGCCGTAAATCGTGTCATAGAAATTCTTGATAACTGAAACGAGAGTGACAATTACAGTTGCAATGCCCGTGACAACAAGGGCGAAGCATGAAAGAGCCGCAAGAATTGATGAATCACTGAGAAGTGAAAGACCGACAATTGCCGTAACGGCAACGGTTGCAATCAGAATTGCAAGGTGATAACGGGCCGAATGACGGATTTCATGTTTAATAAGCTTACCAAGCATAGGTGAACACCTCCTTGAACACTTCTTCAACGCTTTTTCCTTTTTCCCTTATTTCATCAACATGAGAATTTACGATAAGCTTGCCTTCGCTTATCATGAGAACACGGTTGAAGATTTTTTCAACATCATTGATAAGATGTGTGGAAATGAGAACACTTGCATTTTTTGCATAGTTTGTCATGATAAGGTCAAGAATTGCACTTCTTGAAGCGGGGTCAAGTCCGCCGAGCGGCTCATCAAGAACATAAAGCTTTGCCTGACGGCACATGACAAGAATCAGGCAGAGCTTTTCCTGCTGACCCTTTGACATGGTTTTCAGCTTCTGCTTCGGGTCAAGGCGGAAATCCCTGACCATCTGTTCAGCCTTTGCCTTGTCAAAATCCTTATAGAAGTCTGCAAAATATTCTATGGCATCAACAGGGCGCATCCAATCGGGAAGATAGGATTTATCCGGAAGAAAAGCCACAATGCTTTTTGTGTAAGGGCCGGGCTCATCGTTGTCGATTTTAACCGTTCCCGTGTGATCCTTGATAAGACCGGTGAGAATTTTAATGAGTGTTGTTTTGCCGCAGCCGTTGGGACCCAGCAGTCCCACGATTGAGCCTTCTTCAATCTGAAAGCTTATGTCATTGAGCACATTTTTTTTGCCGTAGGATTTGCTCAGTGAGGCAACAGTTATAATGTTTGCCATGGTTTAATCCGCCTTTCGTGGTTTATATAGTTTTTAACATCAGTTTTTTTCTCTTTTTGCTGAAAGGAAATATGCACCCACGCTCCACAGTATATGAAGAATAACAATTGTGAGCGGGCTGAAGAACAGGGGCATATTGAGAAGATGTGAAAGAACAAGAAGCAGCAAGCCTGCGCACTGACCGAGAATGTGAATGTTATAGAGGAATTTATCCGAAACATAAAGGCGGTGAGTGGCAACAACAAGGGGAAGAAGGCTTCTGTTTTTCTTTGAGCAGACAAGTCCGCTTGAAATTCTTCTTGCTTTGTTGGTTCTGTATTCGTTTATAATGTCACTGCCCTTGCTTGAAAGCACCTTTACGCCTGCTGTGTCAAGGCTGAGCCTTTTTGCAATTTCTTTGTGTGAAAGGTAAGGCTCTTTTGAGGTAAGCATGAGAACAAGCCCTGTTCTGTTGAAATCATAAGAAAGCTTTCTTATGGAGGAAAGCACCTTATAATTCACAAGGAAGGTGGCAACAAGGTCGCCTTCAACGGCAAGGTACATCACAAACTTGTTTTTTGCATATCTTTTTTCATCCTTTTCATCGGGGGCGGGGATACTGTGCTGAATGAGCATTTCTCTGTTGCCCACAAGAACACGCTTGTCATTGACCCATGCTGTGTAGCCGAGTCTTTCCTCATACTGAATATTTTCAGCCTCGGGGAGAGGAATGTCAAGCTGCTTTATGAAATCGGCAAAGCATTTGCCTGTCAGGCTGTCTGCCGCTATTGTCACAGCCGAAGCATAAACTGCTGCATCGTTTTTGTCCATACGGACACCGGGAATAACACGGAAACGGGAAACCTCTGCCGTGAAAATATCCGAAATATCCATTGCGACGCCATTGGCCTTTCCCACGGAACGGATACCCTCGTATTCCGTTGCAGCAGCACCGAGCTTGTTGAGCTTAAGGTTTTCAAAATATACATTAACAGCTCTCACGGTGTCACTCATAATCGGCATACAAAGGCAGACTGTGGAAAGCAAAGCGGTCATGAAGCCCGCACCGTCCTTGTTCCTGAAGTAAAGCACAGCCGCCATGATAAAGCCTGAAAGAAGCACTGCTATGCTGACATAGGTGTAATATCGGCTTTCGTCCCGTCTCGGGCCTACACCTGCCGTAAGGTTATCTCCCGTTTCAACCTGAGCGCAATAAAGAATGTTGGGATCGCCTTGCTCAGTTATTCCTTGAGCCAGTGAATTTGCATCTGCCTTGTTTTCAACGGGCTGAACGCTCTGAAGCGATCGGGATTTCATGATGGTGATGAGTGAGCGAAGTGCAGTTCTTGTTTTGAAATATTCACCGAGAACCTTGATTCCTGCGGCAAAAATCACAACGATTGTATACATTTTTACCCCGTTGAGCCCGGCAGTATGAAGTGTCAGTGTTGCCACATTGTGAATAAGAGCGAAAAGTGTGACAAGCAAAAGACAGGTGTCTGCATTGGGTCTGAGGTCTGCTATGCTTTCCACTGCCGAGGCAAAATCCCTGAAAAACACAATTGCAACAAGCAGAAGCATGATAATGTTGATGCTTGCGTAAATTCTGCCGCCGTTTGCAAACATATATTCAAGAGAATTGCCCACGGAATAGAACATGGGAAGTGCCGTGAACACCAATGAAATGAAAAACAGCACAAGAGTGATCAAAAGCTGAAGCTTTTCCCTTTTGCTCTTTTTTATCAGTGAAGCTCTGAGAGCTTTTCCCGTGAGAAGGGTCTGTTCCTCTTTTTTCTTCTTTGCCCTTTTTTTGGCTGAGTCGGTGCCGTTTTCGGAAAATCCCTGAGATGCAAGACTTTTTCTGCGCTTAACCGCTTTATCAACGGCGGCAAAGATATCCTCGCCCTTTTCGGGGCTGACGGAGTCAAGAAGACTTTCCTTGCCTTCACCTGTGGGAGCTGCCTCAAGAATAGCTTCATCTGAGGGCTTATCCTCTGAAAGCACACGGACACCGTGCATGATGTCTGAGTTTTCTTCGGGAACGGGAATACTTTTCTGAATTTTTTCCTTCACCGAATCACTGAGATTGAAATGCCTTGTTCTCTGTGATGCCTTCGGCTTTTCCTGTTTTTTGGAAAGTGAAAATGCCCTTGTGTGTCCGTCATTTGCCGTTGTGGTATCTTCAACGGGTTTTTCGGATTTTTTTGGGGCGGGAGAAGCGCCGAGGGACTGCATAAAGGCATCAATGTCAAATTCCTGCTCGGCATACAGATTCTCCGTGGAGTAAGACGGAAGGGGGACTTCCTTTGCTTTCACCACGGGAGCTGCCGACGGCTGATGAGGGCTTTTATCGGATTTATCCTTTACCGTTCTGAAGGAAGCGAAAAAGCCTTTTCCGTCAGTGCCTTTTGTCTGTGCAGGGTCTTCGTCGCTGAAAACCTTTTCAAATTCATCTATATCCTTTTCTGTTACCTGCTTTTTATATTTATTGTTCTTACTGCTTGATGACTGCAGATATTCCTGATTTCTAAAGGGGGAAATGCCGTTGTTTTTATCAGACATTGTTATTTTCCTTTCCTTTTGAATTACTTATTTGGCTTTGATGCCGAGCCGCTGCCTTGCAACCTCATACATAAGTATGCCCGCTGCAACAGATGCATTGAGTGAAGTGATTTTTCCTCTCATGGGAAGACTTACCACGAAGTCGCTTTTTTCTTTGATGAGTCTGCTCACACCGTTACCCTCCGAGCCGACAATGAGGGCGACGGGGCCTGAAAAGTCGGTTTCGCACCAATTCTGTCCGTCCATATCGGCAGTGTATACCCAAAGACCTCTTTTTTTCAGATCCTCGATTGTTGAAGCAAGGTTGCCCACTCTTGCCACGGGTACATATTCAACTGCACCCGCCGAGGTTTTTCCCACGGCATATGAAAGTGAGGCATTTCTTCTTTTCGGAATAATAATTCCGTGAACGCCGGTAGTTTCGGCAGTACGGATAATTGCACCCAGATTGTGAGGGTCTTCAATTTCGTCGCAGATTATGATAAAGGGGTCTTCTCCTCTTTCTTCTGCAAGGGCGAAAATATCCTCCACCTCTGCATATTCGTGGGCGGCGGCATAAGCGGCAATACCTTGGTGGTTGCCTTGTCCGCAAAGAAAATCAAGCTTTTTCTTGTCAACTTCCTTGATAACAATATTTTTGTCACGGCATTCGGCAATAATTCTGCCGATGGAGCCGTTCCTTTCACCTCTTGCAACAAGGAGAGTGTCAATCACTCTTTCACTTCTGAGAGCCTCCGAAACAGCGTTTCTTCCGATTATGAGATCGGCATTTCTGCCTTCCTTGTTTTCGCCTTTTTCGGAAAGGTCATTTTCTCTTTCTTTTTTGTTAAAGCCGTGGCGGTTTTCACGGTCATTTTTTCTGTTCATTATCTATATACCTCGCATAATCTGTTAAAAGTATTTATAATCGTTTAATTATAGCATAGGAGATTTTAAATTTATTTCCCTAAAAGAAATAAAAGCACACCTAAAAGGTCAAAGAGAAAATTTTTTATATAATAGTATATAAATTTCTGAAAAAATCACTTGATTATTCTTTTGTTTATTGGCATAATATTTCACAGAAAAATGCAACAGGAGATTAAACATGATTTTTAAGAAAAGCAAGGAATATACGGGTACATTTGATTATCTTATTGTTGGCCTCGGTAATCCGGGCAGACAGTATGAAACAACAAGACATAATGCAGGCTTTATCTGCCTTGATATGCTGACGGAAAAGTACGGTGTCAAGGTGAACAAGCTGAAATTCAAAGCTCTTATCGGTGAAGTAAGGCTCGGCGGAGCACGCTGTCTGCTTATGAAGCCACAGACCTTTATGAACCTTTCGGGCGAAGCGGTGAGAGATGCGGTGGAGTTTTATAAAATCCCGCCGGAAAGAATTATCGTGATTTTTGACGATATCAGCCTGGAGCCGGGTAAGCTGCGCATCAGAAGAAAAGGCTCGGCGGGCACACACAACGGAATGAAGAACATCATATATCACCTGAAAACCGATATGATTCCCAGAATCAAAATCGGTGTGGGCGAAAGACCCAACCCGGAATATGACCTTGCAGATTGGGTGCTTTCACATTTCACCAAAAAGGAAGCCGAGGAAATCAAAAAGGCTGCCGAAAACGCAATCGGGGCAGTTGAACTGATGGTTAAGGGACAGATTGACAAGGCGATGAGCGACTACAACTCATAATTTTCTTTGCGAATTTATGAGCTGCAATGCAAAATGAATGTATAAATTATTCCCGCTGAAGCAATAAAGATAAAACAGAAAAGCATCTGACCGTAAAAAAGTCAGATGCTTTTAATTTTTAAGGTGTTATTTACCTTCGCTTTTATGTGCCGTGGTGCTGAACGGCAAGGCTTTATCTATTCCTTTAACTCCGTACGCTCGAGCCGCTTGGGCTCTTACTTTTGTCGGTTGTGACAAAAGTAAGCAAAAGCACGCATTTGGCGGATTAACCTCCGCAAGAACTGAAAATACCGAGTAAGGCTTATTCTATCCTTTACTCGGTATTTATTTCTGCTCACCGTGGATAAGAAAACAAGGTTTCTTCTTATCGGTATTTTCAGATTGCTCCGTTCTGCAATACCACGGCTCGGTTGCCGAACAGCTCTAATTAAAACAACGCCCAATAAATTGAGCCGCTTGGTTTAATTTGTTCCGTAAGGTCTGCTATTGTCTAATTTATTTGTGTGCCTTTCCACTACCTGTAGTCCGACAGTCGCTCCCGCTACGGGCTGCTTTCAGAAAGAGACTTCCTCTTTACGCTGTTATTCTTTCTTTTTAATGATTGTTTATTTTTTACAGACTCCTTATTGTTTTATCTTTTCCTAACTACTGACCCCTGTCTACTGCCACCTGCCACCTGACTCCTGACTACTGACTACTGATTCCTGCCTACTGACAACTGCCGTTTTGCTTTCCGAGAATTGCCTCAAGACTTCTGCGGGTTTCCTCCGGGTCATAGGTGTGATAATGAAGTGTAAGCATGTCACCTGCTGAAATTCCTGTGTGGGAATGGTGGTGGGTTGTGGGATTTTTGTGTACCGATAGCACGGTACAGGTAGGCGGCCAGAGAATGTCTCTTATTTCTTTGCCTTCTGCAAAAGCACCTTCTGCCACGGTCATTTTTATGTCGAAAACACGGTCTTTTTTGCCCTTGTGTGCAGCCTTGAGCTTACCGTCAATTACTATATCGGTAAAATCGTGAATACCGAGGGTTTCAACGGTGATATAAGACAAGGTGACACCCATAATAACAGGCAGTATATTCTGAAGTCCGCACAGAGCTTCAATCGTAAAGGCTGTTGCCATAATCGGTGTGCGGGAGGAGGCGGAAAGGAAGGAGGCAATGCCGAGGACCACCGTGATAATGTAATATTCCTCGGGGAGAATTCCCATTCCGATCATTGCTTTTCCGCATAATCCGCCGATAACCGCACCGAAAGCAAGTGTAGGAACAAAAAGTCCGCCGGTGATGCCCACATTGTTTGCAATGATAAGCATAATACCACGAATGCAGAAACAGACAATCAGCATTTGCCAGGCACCTTGACGGTCAAAAAGTGCTTCAATCAGTCCGTCGCCTGAGCCGAGGCAGTCGGGTATGAAAAAGCCGATGACGGCAGTCATAGTGAACACAAGAATTATTTTTACCGCAAAGGGTATTTTCTTAAGCTTAGTGTCAATAAAGCTGTGGATTATGCCGTAAAGCTTTGTGAAGCCGGCACCGACAAGACCGCATATAATGCCTATTATAGCGGCTGACCACAAAAAGGTGAGTGGCAGAGAAGCATCGGTTTTCAGGTGGAAAAGAGATGGACTTATTCCTGCAAGGGGACAAAGAAGCTGCATAACCGCTGTGCTTGTGAGTGCGCTGACGGCAGAAACCATAAACAGCATCGGCGAAAAACGCTTGTGAGCTTCTTCAAAAGAAAAGAATATACCTGTAAGCGGTGCACCTGTTGCGGCGGCAAAGCCTGCCGAGGCACCGCCGGTCATAACAAATCTGTCCCAGGCGAGGTGTTTTTTTACAAAAATTCTGACCGTACCTCTGCCGACGGCAGTGCCCATCTGCACACTCGGACCTTCTGTTCCGAGGGGGACACCGCACAAATAAGTGAGAAGTGCCGAGGGGAAAAGCAGAAAGATACTTTTCACCCAGCTGAAGGATACAAGACCACGAAGAAGTGTAATTGCAGTCGGTATACCTCCACCCTTACAGTCGGGAGCATAGTGCAAAATCAGTGCCGATATGCCGCCGACGGCAGCAGCACCGATTAAAAGTAAGGGCAGAAAGGCAGGATTTTCACGCACAAAGGCATAAACTGATTCTGAAAACGGAACCACCCTTGAAACTGACAGCTTGAAAAGGAAAATCAGGCAGCCTGTGAAAATGCCTGTAAGTCCCGAATAAACAAGGCAAGGGAGAAGGATATTCTTTATATATGTTATCTGTGATTTTTTCATTTTTTTCACCCGGTTCTGACTAATGGCTGTTTAAAGGCAGGCACAAAAGTACCTGCCTTTGTATCAGTTCTTCTTGAACTGTTTTTTCATTCTCAATTCCTTTGAAAGAATTGTCTTTCTGAGTCTTAATGATATGGGGGTAACCTCAAGAAGCTCATCATCCTTGATGAATTCCATGCACTGTTCAAGTGAGAGGGTGGTGGGCGGAACAAGACGGAGAGCATCGTCTGAGCCGGAAGCTCGTGTGTTGGTCAGATGCTTCTGCTTACATACGTTGCAGACAACATCTTCCGATTTTGCACATTCGCCAACAATCATACCCTCGTAAACGGGTACGCCCGCACCGATGAAAAGGCGGCCTCTGTCCTGAGTGTTGAAAAGACCGTAAGCTGAGCTTTCGCCTGTTTCGTGGACAACAATGGAGCCTCTTTCTCTTGTCTGTATGTCACCCTTATATGGCTCATAGCCGGCAAAGAGCTGATTCATAATACCGTTACCGTTTGTATCGGTCATAAATTCACTGCGGTAGCCGATAAGACCTCTTGCGGGAATTTTGAATTCAAGGTGGGTGCTGCCGCCGTCTCTTGTGCCCATATTTTCAAGCTCGCCCTTTCTTGAGCAGACCTTTTCAATAACTGCACCTGCATACTGGTCGGGAACTTCAACAATAAGAAGCTCCATAGGCTCAAGAGTTACGCCGTTTTCTTCCTTCAGAATAACCTTGGGACGTGAAACCTGGAATTCATAGCCCTGACGGCGCATTGTTTCAATGAGGATTGAAAGGTGCAGCTCGCCTCTGCCGCTGACCTTGAAGGAGTCGGTGGTATCGGTTTCTTCAACACGCATTGATACATTTGTTTCAACCTCTTTGAAAAGACGCTCACGGATATTTCTTGATGTGACAAACTTACCCTCTTTGCCTGCAAAGGGGCTGTTGTTGACAATGAAGTTCATTGAAATTGTAGGCTCGTCAATTGTAACGAAGGGTAAGGGCTCAATGTGCTCCGGGTCACAGGCGGTATCACCGATGTTAAGCTCGGAAATACCCGAAACGCAGATAAGGTCACCGAGTGTTGCACTCTGCACCTCAACTCTTTTGAGACCCTCGAACTGATAAAGTCGGGAAATTTTCACATTTTTGGTGTCGCCGTTATTGTTGCAAAGGACAACCTGCTGACCCTGCTTGACAGAGCCTCTTTCAACTCTGCCGATACCGATTCTGCCGATATAGTCATCATAGTCGAGAGAGGAGAAAAGAATCTGTGTAGGACCGCAGAGCTCTCCCTTGGGAGGCTCAATATGCTCAACAATTGCATCAAGAAGCGGACGCATATCACCCTGACGCACAGAGTCGTCAAGGGAAGCATAGCCGTCTCTTGCAGAAGCGTATACAACGGGGAATTCGAGCTGGTCATCATCAGCACCAAGCTCAATGAAAAGGTCAAGCACCTCGTCAATAACCTCAGCAGGTCTTGCACCGGGGCGGTCAATTTTGTTAACAACAACAAGAACCTTCTTTTTAAGTCCGAGGGCTTTTTTGAGAACAAACCTTGTCTGGGGCATACAGCCTTCAAAGGCATCAACAAGCAAAAGTACGCCGTCAACCATCATAAGAATACGCTCAACCTCACCGCCGAAGTCAGCGTGACCCGGGGTATCAACGATGTTGATTTTGATGTCGCCGTAATGAATGGCTGTATTTTTTGAAAGAATTGTGATACCTCTTTCTCTTTCGAGGTCGTTTGAGTCCATAACACGGTCTGCAACCTGCTCGTTTTCTCTGAAGGTGCCTGCCTGCTTGAGCATTTCGTCAACCATTGTTGTTTTGCCGTGGTCAACATGGGCAATGATTGCAACATTTCTGACTTCGTTTCTGATGTCCATTTTTTCACCTGATTTTTACAAAATTTTTAACCTTTTTATTTTACCACTAAATATAATATTTGGCAAGTTGAATTTGCACATACAATGAAATGAAATTTTGTGAAAAATGTATATCATCGGGACATTTGAGACATATCGGGTTCGGCTCTCTTAAGTAGTCAGAGCTATATCCCGTTGACGTTTTATATTTTGAGTGCTATACTGATTGAGGCGAATACGGCATGATTCATGTGCTGAAATTTTGTGAGGTTGATAAATGAAAAAAGCTATTGTAATAGGTTGTCCGGGCTCGGGCAAAACCACTTTTGCTGAAAAGCTGAACAAACAGACAGGATTACCGCTATATTATTTAGATGCAATTTGGCATAAGCCTGACAAAACCCATATTTCAAGAGAGGATTTTGATAAAAGAATCCGAAATATTTGAAATGTCAGAGTGGATAATTGACGGCAATTATAAAAGAACAATAGAAATAAGATTAAAAGAGTGCGACACGGTTTTTCTTTTTGATTTGCCGACAGAGGTTTGTATACAAGGGGCAACAGAACGAATCGGAAAAGATCGTTATGATTTGCCTTGGACAGAAACAGAATTAGACCCCGAATTCAAGGCGTTTATTGAAGAATTTTCCGAAAAAACATTGCCTTATATTTATGAACTGATTGATAAATACAAAAATGAAAAACAAGTGGTAATATTTAAATCGAGAGAAGAAGCTGATGAATTTGTGAGTGCTTTAAGCCATTTAAAAAATAAAGGGTGAATGACAATGTTTGACTGTGGATTGACAAAAGAAAACAATTGGTTCAGATATCGTGCGGCTGCAATCATTGTGGAAAATGACTGTGTTTTGTTGGCGAGCAATGAAAAAGCGGATTATTTTTATTCCGTTGGCGGAGGTGTGCATATAGGGGAAAAGGCGGAAGATGCAGTTGTCCGTGAAGTTCTTGAAGAAACAGGTGTACACTATGAAGTTGACAGGTTGGCAGTATTGCATGAAAACTTTTTTACTGATTCAAGTGAATGCTGCAAGGATTTGAACTGTCACGAAATCGCCATGTATTTTATAATGAAACCGAGGGGAAAACAAGAATTAAACAGCAACAGTTATACCCAAGGGGTTAAGGAAAATATGGTTTGGATTCCTATTAAGGATTTAGATAAATATAAGGCTTATCCAACATTTTTAAAAGAATATCTGAGCAAAGATCACAGGGGAATCGAACACATTGTAACGGTAGAGTAAAAAAGAACATTTCACCCCGGATACGGTATGAAAAAAAGCAGTCTGCAAAAACAGACTGCTTGAATTTTTGGCTGTAATGTTTTCTGTTCCGGGATGCATAAAACACAGATTTATTCTGCTTTTTTGAGAAATCCTGTTTCTGTTACGCCCTTGATTTTTTCGCTTTTGGGTATAAGAGTATACACCGTCATTGCGGCAACGGCGCATACGGCGGTAAGCTTGATGATAAGCCTGACTTTTTTTGCTTTTCCGTAAAGTTCCAATACGTCTTCCATTTTTTCTTCTCCTTAATCAATCGTTATGATATATCCGCACTCCTTGAAATATCTCACAAGGTGAGCTTTGTTATTGTCTTTGTTGAGCCATACCGTCGAAACCTTACCTGTTTTGAGAATATCATCAAGCAGCTCACGGTTACGGTTGACCCAGGACTTATATTCAATGTCCGGCATAAAAATTACATTTCCGCCTTTACCTGCCATATAATCAACTCCGAAAAATATTATGCAGTCACAAATATAGCTGCAGTGACTACTGTCTACTATTATTGTCAATATACATTATATTCTATTCAGGCGGAAAATATCAATAGGTAAAAGCAAAATAAAAAAAGAAAAACCACAGCTTTTGCTGCGGTTAATGTTGTGTCGGCATCGCCTTATCTTCCCGGGCCGCTTCCAGCCAAGTATTGTCAGCACTGATGAGCTTAACTACCGTGTTCGGGATGGGAACGGGTGGACCCTCATCGCTAAAAACACCGACTACCGATGCGCTTTTAACGCTCTCGTGTCAATCAACATCGGCTATTATACACAAG
>JAFUQS010000092.1 GCA_017472225.1 Clostridia bacterium
ACTCGGTATTCATTTCTGCTCACCGTGGATAAGGAAGCAAGGTTTCTTCTTATCGGTATTTTCAGATTGCTCCGTTGTGCCATACCACGGCTCGGTTGCCGAACAGCTCTTTTTAAAACAACGCTTAATAAAATGAGCCGCTTGGTTTAATTTGTTCCGTAAGGTTTGCTATTGTCTAATTTATTTATCTGCCTTTCCATTACCTGTAGTCCGACAGTCGCCGCCGCTACAAGCTGCTTTCAGAAAGAGAATTCCTCTTTACGCTGCTATTCTTTCTTTTTAATGATTGTTTATTTTTTACAGACTCCTTATTGTTTTATCCTTTCCTAACTACTGTCTACTTACTACTGCCTACTGTCCCCTGACTACTGACCCCTGACTACTGACTACTAACCCTGACCCCTGTCCCAAATGCGCCCTTGACAAAACACCGTCTTTAGATTATAATGGCTTCACAAGTAAATATTAAACTGATGAACGGGAGTAGTAACACATTCGGAAGCTTACAGAGAGTCACGGCGGTGGAAGGTGACAGTGAAAAAGTGTGTGAATGGACCCGGGAGGGCGACCCGAAATGAAAAAAGTAGGCGTCGACGGAAGCTCAGACCGTTATTCTGAGAGCGCATGATTGTGCGTGAAAACCAACAAGGTGGCTTTGCAGATTTTTTACCTGTTCCTTTTGGAGCAGGTTTATTTTTTTTCATAACTGATAACTTAATCATGAAAGGAAGATATAAAATGGAAGAAAAAATCATTATCCCCGGTCAGGAAAATGCTGCACCGGAAAAGAAAAAAAAGATACTTTCCTGTATCCAGCCGTCAGGCATCCCCACATTGGGCAACTATCTCGGAGCTCTGAAAAACTGGAAGCTTCTTTCAGACGAATTTGATTCTGCCTTTGCAGTTGCAGACCTTCATGCAATCACCGTAAGACAGGACCCGCAAAAGCTTCGTAAGCAGATTATGGAGGTTTTTGCACTTCTTCTTGCTATCGGTCTTGACCCTGAAAAGAGCATCATTTTCATCCAGAGCCATGTTCCTGCTCACTCACAGCTTGCATGGGTGCTCAACTGCTACACATAGTTCGGTGAAATGAGCCGAATGACTCAGTTCAAGGATAAATCTCAGTCCCACGCTGACAATGTAAATGTCGGTCTTTTCTCATATCCCGTGCTTATGGCCGCTGATATTCTTCTTTATCAGGCAGACCTCGTACCCGTTGGCGCAGACCAGAAGCAGCACCTAGAAATTGCAAGAGATATTGCTTCACGCTTCAACGGTATTTACGGCAAAACCTTCACCATTCCCGACCCCTATATCGGAAAGCAGGGCGCAAGAGTTATGTCACTTCAGGACCCGACAAAGAAAATGAGTAAATCAGATCCGAACCCGAAAAGCTATGTTTCTGTTTTTGACGCACCGGAAACCATCATGAAGAAAATCCGCAGTGCCGTTACGGACAGCGAGGGCGGAGTATATTACGGCGAAGGCAAGGAAGGCATCAACAACCTTATGGGTATTTACTCCTGTGTAACAGGTCTTACAATGGAGCAGATTGAAAACGAATTCACAGGCAAGGGTTACGGCGACTTCAAAAATGCAGTTGGTGAAGCAGTTGTTGAGGAGCTTCGTCCCGTAAGAGAGAAATTTGATATGTACATGAAGGACCAGGCATATCTTAAGGAAATGGCAGCAAAGGGTGCCGCAACTGCAAACAGAATTGCAGACAGAACACTGCAGAAGGCAATGAAAAAATGCGGCTTTGTGTTGCCGTAAAAACATAATAAACAACCACCCGCTATGTGGGTGGTTTTGCATTTTCGGGCAGAGTCATATTATAATCGACTTTTGAAAGTCGATTTTTAACCGTCAAGGTGTTATCTGTCTTGTGACGAAGGCACCCTGACTACTGACTACTGTCTACTGTCTACTGTCTACTTAAGGTGTATTTACCTTCGTTTTTATATGCCGTGGTGCTAACGGCAAGGTTTTATTTATTCCTCTGACTCCGTACGCTCGAGCCGCTTGGGCTCTTACTTTTGTCGGTTGTGACAAAAGTAAGCAAAAGCACGCTTTTGGCGGATTAACCTCCGCAAGAACTAAAAATACCGAGTAAGGCTTATTCTATCCTTTACTCGGTATTCTTTTCTGCTCACCGTGGATAAGAAAACAAGGTTTATTCTTATCGGTATTTTCAGATTGCTCCGTTGTGCCATACCACGGCTCGGTTGCCCAACAACTCTAATTAAAACAACGCTCAATAAAATGAGCCGCTTGGTTTAATTCTTTCCGTTAGGTCTGCTATTGTCTGATTTATTTGTCTGCCTTTCCACAGCCGTGTAGTCCGACATTCGCTCCCGCTACAATCTGCTTTCTGAAAGAGAATTCCTCTTTACGCTGTTATTCTTTCTTTTTAATGATTGTTTATTTTTTACAGACTCCTTGTTGTTTTATATTTTTCCTGACTACTGACTACTGACCCCTAACTACTGTCTACTGACTACTGACTACTGACTACTAAAAAAAGACGGCTGAGCCGTCTTTTTTTATATCCTCATCTCAACCTCGGCAACAAACAGGTCACCGTTAATCATAATGTTCAGTTTGCCGCCCTGAAGCTCGCAAAGGCTTTCTGCAATTGAAAGACCGAGTCCGCTGCCTTCTGTTGTTCTGGCTTCGTCGCCACGGACAAATCTTGCTTTTAGCTGCTCTGCCGAAATGTTCAGAGGTGAGCCGGAAATGTTCTTGATTGAAAGTATGCCCTTGTCCGTTCTTCTTTCAACATTCAGATAAACTCTTGTGTTTTCCATTGCATATTTCACAACATTGCCCATAAGATTTTCGAGCACACGGTAAAGCATTTTGCTGTCTGCTCTTACTATGATATTCTCCTGCGGGAAGGAAGTTATGAGCGAAAGTCCCTTTTGTTCAAAAAGGTCGCTGTATTCACCGATAATCTGACTTGTGATTTCGTTAAGGCTGACATCAACAATTTCTGTTTTAAGGTTGCCCGTTGATGCCTTTGAGGCTTCAACAAGGTCCTCAATAAGCTTTTTCAGCCGGTCACTTTTTTCACCGAGGATATCAAGATACTCCCTTGCATCCTCATCGTTTATGCTGCATTTTTTAAGCAGCTCAACATAATTGATTACGCTTGTCAGCGGTGTTTTCAGGTCGTGGGATACATTTGTGATAAGCTCGGTTTTAGTCTGCTCCTGCTTTACGGCTTCTTCAACTGCCTTTTTCAGTCCGTCTCTGAGGCTCATAAGCTTTGTAGCAGGCTCACGAAGAGAGGAGGGGAGAGAGAAAAGGTTAATCTGCACATCATAGTTGCCCGACTTGATTTCATCAACTGCCGAGAATATCTTTTTCACCCCTGCGATGAAGCGCACAAGCTGAATTGCAACAAACAAATCAAAAAGTGCAAGAAGCAGCAGTATGAAGCAGGTATCGTTGTTTACAATCTCCACAATACCAAAGAAAATTCCCGGACCGTTAACGGCAAGAATAATGAGTCCCTTTATTATTACTTCCTTTTCGAAGCCTCTTATATATTGAAGCTTTGTGTTAAGATATTCCTTAAAATGTGTCACAGGGGATTTTCCTGATTTTGCACGAAGCAGAAGATTGACTGTCAGAAGATAATAAACAGCAAGCACGGGAAGAAAGAGCAACATATACTCATCTTCTTTAGCTATGAAAAATAAACCGAGAGCAGTTACGGGAATAAGGAAGATGAGAAGCACATTAAGAAGCTTATCCTTCACGCCGAAAACTGTCATCTTACCAAAAATAGAACATACCTTTCTGATTATCCATACAAGGAAAAAGCTTTTGAAAAGGCTCTTGTTTCTTATATGTCTTGCGGTGAAAAGGAAAAGGTCAATGATACAGAGAGCTGTAACCGTTATAAGCAAAGGCACAATTGTCATTGCTGAGTCCGGCAAGTCGTAATAAACATCTGCGTGGTCAATGTAAAGAATCAGACCCCACAGGGAAAGACAGCCAAAAGCAATATCAAGTGCAATCCGCCAATCGGTGAACATTTTGTCCGTTGTGAAAAGATAAATCTTTTCGTCGCCGTCTCGTCTGCCCGCCTTGGTCAGAAGATAAATGAAGCAAGCGAGAAATTGCAAAAGCAGAATTCCGCAGGTGATAATAACATCCTTTGCAACAATTCTTGCATTTTCAATTTTACTGTGCATTGTGGCAAAATTACAGGTATCCGATGTGCCGTAAAGGTCAACACCCACAAAGCAGATGATATCGCTCTGCTTGCCGTTAATGAAGGGTGATGAAAAGCTGTCCTCAGCATAAATATGTCTTGTGGTTTCTTCATCATTTGTATCAATAATAACCGTTGTTGCAGGAATGCCCGTTTCGCTTTCCGCCGTAGGCACAGCTGCGGGTGGTGATGTTACTGCATCATTAAGGTTGAGCGTTGTTGTGTAGTAGTAAGTCGGCTCAATACCTGAGTCGAAAGCATCAGAATATGCCATACCGTCTTTTGTTGTGAGAACACCGTCACTCTGATAGCAGTAAAAGCCGAGGGAGCTGAAATATTCCGCAATTTCCTCGTTGGTTGATTTTTTGTTGAGAGAGCTGACATTGGTGTATGTGTTGCCCTCTGCATCTTTCACAAAATAACTGCCGGAAGCGTAATTTTCATTGAGAGTTGCTCTGAGCTCCTCATAGTCTTTCTTGAACTCAGTATAGGCTTCGGTGTATAAGGGGTCTAAATAATCACCCTGAATAAGGTTGCTTCTCAACTGTTCATCGTTGATTCTGAAGCCGTAATATCCGTCTGAATAGGTGCGCACGGCACCTCCGCCGCCTTCGGGGAAAATGTTAATTTCTTCTGCAGCAAGACAAACTCCGTCGGCACCGACTTCTTTCATTTTCTTTTCAAGCTCAGAATATAACTCTGTTTTTCCGCCGTAATATTCAAAATCGGGGTCACCCAGGCAAACCTCATCATAGTACCAATTATCTGAAAATTCAAGCTCATTCCAATCGGCGGAGCTGCCGACACCGTCATATTCGGCTATTTTACCCGTTTCAATAATATCGCCGTTATAAAGGGCGCACAGGTAATAGTAAAAGGAATCATTACGCTGCAACAGATTGATAAGGTTGGTTTTATAAAGCTGATATGCCTGCTCAGCTTCACCGTTTATGGTGTTTTTCTTTGCTTCATAGGCTTCCTTGCTGCCGTCCTTATATTCGCTGACCATTACCGACATGGTTGCCACATAGCTGCTGAAGGCCTGACGGAAGGTTGAGGTTTTCCAGATATCCTCTTTTTTACCGCTGTAGGTAAAGGCATCGGCATAAACGTCAAAATCCACCTGTGTATCCTGAACTTTGTCAGCCGTACTCACTAACTGCGTGGAAATTCCCACCACGGATATGATACACAGCAAAAGTGCAATTATTTTTTTGACCATTGAGAAGTTAAATTTTTTCAATTTTGTATCCAATTCCCCACACCACCTTTATATATTTTGGATTTTTGGTGTCGAACTCGATTTTTTCACGAATTCGTCTGATGTGTACCGTAACGGTTTTTTCCGTTGAAAAGGCGTTTTCGTTCCAGACATTTTCATAAATCTGGTTTGAGGAAAGAGTTTTACCCATATTTATCATCAGGTATTCGAGGATTTTGTATTCCGTTGCCGTAACTCTGACTTCTTCACCGTCAAGGGTGACTTTTCTTGCTTCTGTGTCAAGGCACAGACCGCCGGTTGTGAGAAGTGTCTCCTTTTCTTCAATTGAGCCTAAGGTAACATAGCGTCTTATCTGACTTTTTACCCTTGCACATAACTCAAGGGGGCTGAAGGGCTTTGTTACATAATCGTCACCGCCGAAGGTAAGACCTGCAATTTTGTCCGTATCCTCACTTTTTGCCGACAGAAAAATGAGTGGCACATTGCTTTTTTGTCTTATCTCAAGTGTTGCGGAAATTCCGTCCATTTTCGGCATCATAATATCCATAATGATGCAATGCACGGTGTTTTCCTTAATTTTTTCCAAAGCTTCCTTTCCGTCATAGGCTGTGATTACGTTATAGCCGTCAGCTTTAAGATAAATTTCAATGGAGCGCACGATAGCTTTGTCGTCATCGCAAACAAGAACATTATACATTTTCCTCTTTCCTTCCTTTGCCTTTGGTACATTTTAATTGTATAGGTGGTAAATTACAAAGGCTATAAGTAATTATAACAGATTTATTACAAATAGGCAATGTGAGAGGAGGCAGTAGTCAGTAGTCGGTAGTCAGTAGTCAGGGGTCTATAACCACTTAAAGTGTATTTAACTTCGCTTTTATGTGCCGTGATGCTGAATGGCAAGGCTTTATTTATTCCTCTGACTCCGTACGCTCGAGCCGCTTGGGCTCTTACTTTTGTCAAGCGTGACAAAAGTAAGCAAAAGCACGCTGGCGGATTAACCTCCGCAAGAACTAAAAATACCGAGTAAAGCTTATTCTATCCTTTACTCGGTATTCATTTCTGCTCACCGTGGATAAGGAAACAAGGTTTCTTCTTATCGGTATTTTTAGATTGCTCCGTTGTGCCATACCACGGCTCGGTTGCCGAACAGCTCTGATTAAAACAACGCTCAATAAATTGAGCCGCTTGGTTTAA
>JAFUQS010000093.1 GCA_017472225.1 Clostridia bacterium
AAAGTTTGTTTTCTTATCCACGGTGAGCAGAAAAGAATACCGAGTACAGGGTAGACTAAGCTTTACTCGGTATTTTTAGTTCTTGCGGAAGTTAATCCACAAAAAAGCGTGCTTTTGCTTACTTTTGTCACAACCGACAAAAGTAAGAGCCCAAGCGGCTCGAGCGTACGGAGTTAAAGGAACAGATAAAACCTTACCGTTTAACACCACGGCACATAAAAGCGAAGTCAAATACACTTTAATTGGTCCTGACTACTGTCTACTGACTACTGACTACTAAAAAAGGACGCCTTTGGCACAGGATAAAACAGAAAACCATTGTATCAGCGGTTCAGCTTTTACAATGGTTTTATATGTTTATTTAATTTTTCGGTCGTTCACGGGGAATTTCTCTTTTTTACATCCCCTCGATTTTTTTATCAGTCGAGGTCAAGCATCATTGTGTTGAATTCAGCAACGATTCTTGATGCTGTTGTTTCACCGAGTGAAACAAATTCAAGGCTCTTGCTGTCCTCATGAAGCATGGGCATATAATCGTTATCGGGAATGATGTAGCCGATCTGATCATTTGCAAGGCCGAGAACATGAAGCTCTCTGTCGCCTGCAGTTTCAGTTACGATTTCCTGAAGTGAAGGCCATTCAAAGTCCTCACCGGACCATGCATATTCAGCCTTGAGTGTACCGCCGTAAACAAGCTCTGCAGCAATTTCACCGGGGATAATTGCAAAAGCGATATCCTCACCGATTTCCATGTAACCGATTTCGGTGAGCACGGAATAAGTGCCGTCAACCTTCTTTACACAGTTTTCAAAAAGTCCTGCCTTACCTGCAACAACAAGAATCTGATTGTCGATGGGAAGATAGATTTCTTTATATCTGATATTGAGAAGAGGAGCAACCTCAGTTTCATCGGTAATTGCCATAAGGTCATTTGCAATTGCCTTGCCGAAGCCGATTGTGTGGTCCATTCTTGAGCCGTCTTCCTTGAAATCAACAACGGTGTTTTCATTTCTTTCCTGAGTTGTACCTTCCTCAGCACCGAGATAGAAAAGAACATTTGCCGTGTCACCGATTGTCTGCTCTGCATAGTAGGGATAGTCGCCTGTAACCTCTGTTCCGCCTGCGCCGTTACCTACACAGTGAATGGGGGTTGAAACAAGCCATGTTTCCTTTGAGCCGTCGGCGGGTACAAAGCGGAGTCTGTTGAAGTTTGCATCCATAACATAGGGCTGACGCTTGTCGTTTGTATACTTTGAAGCATCTGCAGTGCCAAGGTACATTTCACCCTCTGCCATGCCTTCTTCTGCTGCCTTGATTGAATCAACACATTTTGTGAAGAGGTTTTCCATGTATGCATCGTCTTTACCGTTTACGGTGTTCTGGTTAAACATTGTGAAAAGCGGGTTGAAAAGAACCATTTCAATAATGTTGCCGTTCATGCCGAAGGTATCAATTGCACTGTGCTGGTGCATAACGGAAACAGTGATGGTATTGATGCCCTTTTCCTCTGCCCATGAAGAAAGTCTGCTTCTGATTCCACGGACATCTGAAAGAGCAAGACCGTAGGAGTCAATAACGCAGAACACGGCTGAGCCTCTGCCGCTGCCGTCATTCAGAACAACGGTTCTTACCTTAAGGTCATCATAAACCTCAGTTGCATATTTGGGCTCAAAGCCGATTGTGCCTGCAACATAATATTTGCCGATAACATCATCCTTGTTTTCGGGAAGGATTGAGCGTGAATCATAGCCGAGGCTCCATTTTGCATTTGCTGCGGGAGCATCAAGGAATTCTTCTGTACCTTCCATGAAGCCGTCAACAGCTTCGTCGCTGTTCCATGAATCGGGTGTGGGAATAAAGTGGGCAATTGCCTTGACAAGGGTGCTCACAAGGTCATCAACAATGTTGAAAAACATTTTTTCAACTGCTGAATATGAGGTGTAGCTTTCGGTGTTGGTTTCAACGCCTGCTGCCACGCTTGAAAAGGTGAGGCAGAAGCAAAGGCAAAGAGCCACAACCACGGTGAAAATCTTTTTCATATTTATCATTCTCCGTTCTGTCACATTATGTGACGGATAATACACACCGTTGATAAATACAACGGCAATTTTACAGAATAATATTATCACAATAAAACGGTAAGGTCAAGATTTTGAAATATTTTTGTAATCAGTTTTAATAAATGATTTAACTTTATTAACAATATCACAGCTAATTGCATAATTTTAAGAAAAAAAGAATGTACACAATGACAAATTTCAATCTTCCCGTTGCATTTTTGGTTTTAAAAAGATATAATTGGAAAGATAGCAGAATGTATTTATTTGACACTATTTTGCTAATACTATTCAAAAGAAAGGAGTTTTGACATGGCAGAACAGATTAAACAGGAAAAGCTTAATGTCAAAAAAACCATACTTACCGGCTTCGGTTTTATGGCAACTTCAATAGCATGGGCGATTTATGACCCCTACATCACAAAAATTCTTAACAAGATACTTTCCGAAAGTGAATTCATCACAAATCTCAGTGCCGCACTTGCAAAGGCTGTGCCCTGGATCGGTGATTTCGCTGAAGCACAGGGTCAAAGCACTATTTCCGCAACCGGCGGTTTTTCATTGGTACCCCTTTTCATCGGTATCATTATGACCTTCGATAACATCTTCGGTGTTATTTTCCAGCCCACCTTCGGTAAGCTTTCAGATAACTGCCATTCAAAGCTCGGTAAACGCCGCCCCTTCATTGTGGGCTGTGCTCCGATTTCGGCAATTCTCTTTACCCTTATTCCCATTGTGGCTCTTAACACAAAGGGTGCGCTGCAGCTTCCCCTCACAATGATTACGGTTATTCTTTTTGTTTTCTCCATGTCATTGTGGAGAGCTCCCGTTGTTGCTCTTATGCCCGACCTTACACCGCCTCATCTTCGTTCAGAGGGTAATGCCATCATCAACCTTATGGGTGGTGTCGGCTCGGCTGTAGGTATGGTTGCAGGTACAATCGGTATTGCACTGTGTACACTTTTTGCCGGCTACAGCAAGGCTGAAATCAAGGCTGATGAAACAGTTTCCTTCCCTTATGTATTTGCAGTCGGCTCACTTGTAATGATTCTCGGTATGCTCGTTCTTCTTTTCTTCGTTAAGGAAGAGGATACAAGCATCCGTATCAAGGGCGAGCTTAATGAATATGCTGACCGTAAGGCTCTTAAAAAGGCTCAGAAGGAAGAAGCAAGGAAAAAGAAGGCAGAGCTTAAGGCTATCAAGCTTTCAAAGGGTGAAAGAAAGAGCCTTGTATTCATGCTCGGAACACTTTTCTTCCTTTTCTGTGCAGCAAATGCAATCACAACCTTCTTCTCCCTGTTCGCTCAGGAAATCCTTCACATGATTACCTCAGAGGCAACTGTTATCATGCTTATTTTTGCAGTATGCTCAGGTGCTGCCGCACTTCCTGCAGGTAAAATGGGTAAGAAATTCGGCAGAAAGAAGACCATCATTGCAGGTCTTTCCGTGTTCCTTGCAGCCTTCATCGTTTTCTTCGGTGTGTTCGTTGGTATGCTCGGTGCAAAGAATCTTTCAATCAGCAATTATGTTGCAGTTAACAACGCTTACATTGCAATTGACGAAAGCATCAATTCCTATAATGCAGATATCAGTGAAAAGGCTCAGCTTGAAGGCAGAGCACTTTCAGATGATGAGGTTCTCAGCATTGAGGGTTATCTTTCCTACAAAAAAGGCGAGGAACAGTCTGCTGCCGTTAAGACAGCATATGAGGTTTATGACGCTCACCTTGTCGAAAGCCTCGGCGAAGGTATTTACAGTGACATAATCAATGTTGCAAACACTGTTCTCGGAACAGGAACTCAGGCATTTGAAGCTGCTCTCGGAGCAATTGTTGACACAGTTGACAGCGTTACTGCTATTCTCCGTGTGCTTATTTATCCCGTTCTTATTCTCGGCGGTGCAGCAAATATGTTCATCACCGTTAATACCCTTCCTCTGGTTCTTGAAATCGGTGGTGTTGAAAAGGTTGGTACCTTCACCGGATATTACTACACTGCAACCTTCTCAGCTCAGATTGCTTCTCCCATTGTATACGGCTTCATCAGAATGTTTGCCGGAACTTATATGTCGCTGTTCTATTACAGCCCGATAATGTTCGCAATAGCAATTATTCTTATCATGTTTGTTAAGCACGGCGAAGCAGTTCCTCAGGAAATCATCGACAAGATTGAAGAGGAAAACGCAGATTGATAAAAAAACGCCGACAAGGATTTCTCCTTGTCGGCGCTCAGTTTATTTATTCTGTATCTTTTTTTATTGCTGAATAACAAGGAAGCTTATTAAATGAAAGGTGTGTTACAACTCATGCGAAGCTATCAGAAAGAGCTTGATAAGCTGATTGAAGAAAATCAAAGGGCGGGAGCTGTCCCCACCTTGCTTCTTCATGCCTGCTGTGCTCCTTGCAGCAGTTATTGTCTTGAATACCTTTCAGAATATTTCCGTATAACTGTTTTTTTCTATAACCCCAACATCTGGCCTGTTGAGGAATATTCTCACAGAGCGAATGAAATCAGAAGGTTGATTTCGGAAAGCACTTATAAAAATGAAGTGTCGCTCATTGAGGGAGAAGCCGAACCGGAGGAATTCTATTCCTGTGTCCGTGGGCTTGAGAAGGAAAGGGAAGGCGGAGCAAGGTGCTTTGCCTGCTATGAGCTGCGGCTTCGGAAAACGGCTCAGCTTGCAAAGAAGATGGGCTTTGACTATTTCACAACCACCCTTTCAATAAGTCCCCTAAAAAATGCGGCAAAGATAAATGAAATCGGCGAAAGACTTGCCGATGAATATGAAACAGCACATCTGCCTTCGGATTTTAAAAAGAAAAACGGCTATAAAAGGTCAATCGAGCTTTCAAGGGAGCATGATTTATACAGACAGAATTACTGTGGCTGTGTTTATTCTGTCAGGAATTCATCGGAAGCAGAGGCCGTGGGCAGTAGACAGTAGACAGTAGTCAGTAGTCAGGAAAAACCACTTTAGCGGTGGAGGAGTCTGTTTTTATAAGAATATAGTACAAGTCCGTAGGGGCGCCCATTGGGCGTCCTTTTTTATCGGACAAAGTCATATTATCAACCTTTGAATGTTAATTTTTTACCGCCAAGGTGTCATCTATCCTGTGCCGTAGGCACCCTGACTACTGACTACTGACTCCTGACTACTGTCTACTCAAAATGTATTTACCTTCGCTTTTATATGCCGTGGTGCTAAATGGTAAGGCTTCATCTGTTCCTCTGACTCCGCTCGCTCGAGCCGCTTGGGCTCTTACTTTTGTCGGTTGTGACAAAAGTAAGCAAAAGCACGCTGGCGGATTAACTTCCGCAAGAACTAAAAATACCGAGTCAGGCTTATACTACCCTTTACTCGGTATTCTTTTCTGCTCACCGTGGATAAAGAAAAAAGAAATTTTCTTATCGGTATTTTTAGATTGCTCCGTTCTGCTGTACCACGGCTCGGTTGCCGAACAGCTCTGATTAAAACAACGCTCAATAAAATGAGCCGCTTGGTTTAATTTGTTCCGTAAGGTATGCTATTGTCTATTTTATTTGTCTGCCTTTCCACAGCGTGTAGTCCGACAGTCGCTCCCGCTACAATCTGCTTTCTGAAAGAGAATTCCTTTTTACGTTGTATTTCTTGCTTTTTTACTCTCACTTATTGTTTTATCTTTTCCTGACTCCTGCCTACTGACTACTGTCTACTGACCCCTGTCTACTGACTACTATCTACTGTCTACTGATCCCTGACTACTGACTACTAGCTACTGTCTACTGATCCCGGGCTACTGACCATAAAACTGTCCGAAGGACAATATAACTGTGGCACACTTCACAAGGAAGTGTGCCACAATCTGCACTTTTTTGCAGCTTTTTTTATTCTTTTATAACCTGCTTATACATTTTGATGTATTCATTTGCACTCTTGCCCCAGCTGAAATCACATTCCATGGCACGGATAACAAGAGTATCCCAATAATCTCTGTTCCAATATGCATCAAGGCTTCTTCTGATTGCGCCGAGCATATCGTGAGCGTTATAGGTTTTGAAGGTGAAGCCGTTGCCTTCACCGTCGCCGCTGTCTGTGATGGAGTCACGAAGACCGCCTGTTTCACGGACAATGGGTACTGTGCCGTAGCGGAGAGCCACCATCTGTGAAAGTCCGCAGGGCTCACTCTTTGAAGGCATGAGGAAAAGGTCTGCACCGGCATAAATCTTTCTTGCAAGTGAGGGGACAAAGCCGATTCGGATTGCAAGCTTATCCGGATACTTATCTGCCATTTCCTTGAAGAAGTTTTCATACTGCCAATCACCTGAGCCTACAATTGCAACCTGAACATCGGTTGTGGCAAGAAGCTCATCAAGAATACCCTTGATAAGGTCAAGACCCTTATGAGAAACAAGGCGTGAAACAAGGCCGATGATGGGCACATCCTCTCTCTGGGGAAGTCCCATGTTTTCCTGAAGCTGCTTTTTACATTCAGCCTTACCCTTTTTCACATCCTTGACTGTGTAATTCACAGCGATGTTGGGGTCGGTTTCGGGGTTATAGTTGATAATGTCAATACCGTTGAGAATACCCTGAAGCTTCCACTGACGCTCCTTGAGTATAGTATCAAGACCGTGGCTGTACCAGGGGTCAAGAATTTCATTTGCATATGAAGGTGAAACGGTTGTGACCTTATTTGAACACTCAATTGCACCCTTCATGAAATTCACATCACCGTCATATTCAACAATTGAGGTGTCGGCAGGATTAAGACCGATAACATCATTGACAAGCTCCATGCCGTAGGTACCCTGATACTGAATATTGTGAATGGTGAAAACAGTTTTGATGCCCTGATACCAGGGGTCCTTTGAATAGAAGGTTGAATAGAAAACAGGTGTGAGAGCTGTCTGCCAGTCATTGCAGTGGATGATATCCGGCTTGAAATCCACAACGGGGAGAATTTCAAGGGCTGCACGGGCAAAGAAGGTGAAGCGCTCTGCATCATCATAATGACCGTAGATTGTGTCTCTTTTGAAATAATACTGATTATCAATGAGATAATAGATTACACCCTCATGCTTTGCCTGGAAAATACCGCAATACTGACGTCTCCATGCAACGGGTACGGAAATGTTTGTGACAAATGTCATTTTGCTTTTAAGCTCTTCCTTGATTGTGTCATACATAGGCATAACAACACGGCAGCCGATGAGTCTTTTTCTGAGTGCCTGAGGCAATGAGCCTGCAACATCACCCAAGCCGCCACTCGCCATGAAGGGGAGAGCTTCACTTGTTACATATAATACTTTCATAGTTTTAATCCTTTCTGAATTAAGGGAAGCAAGTAAAGTTCTTTTAATTTCCGGTTCCCCGAACAGGGAGCTTACACCGCCGTGCGGGGAAAATATCTGCAAAGCAGACAAAGGGTACTTTCAGGAAAAGCAACCAAAAAACTTTACTTGTTTTATATTTAAACGGTAATATCCTTGCCGATATAAATCGGATAGGTTTCTGCTCCGCTGAGCTCCTTGTTCGGCTTGATGACAACATTCTTGTCAAGAATTGCGCAGTTGACCTTTGCATTTGCACTGATGTAGCTGTCCTGCATAACAATTGCATTTCTCACAACAGCACCCTCAGCAACATAAACGCCTCTGAAAAGAATAGAGTTTTCAACTGTGCCCTTGATTGTACAGCCGTCAGCAATAAGTGAATTTGTTGCCTTTGAGCAAATGCCGTAAATTGCGGGCATATCGTCACGGACCTTTGTGTAAACGGGATTTTCTGCATTGAACAGCTCTCTGTATTCGCCGGAGAGAAGCTCCATGCTGATATCGTAATAGCTCTGAAGTGAGTCAATTACCTTTGCGTATTCATCAATCTTGTGACCTCTGATGTTAAGAGCGTTAACATTTGCCGCAATGATGTCAAACTCAAAGTTTTTAAGTCCCATAACAACGGCTGAACGAAGGAGTCTTTCAAGAAGAACTCTGCTCATAACAATGATATTCAGTGAATAATCACAGGCCTTGTCACCTGCTTCACCGATTTTAACAGAGGTGATTCTGCTGTCTTCAGTCATTTCAAGGCTCATAACATGGCTGAGCTTCGGTGCAATACCTCTTTTATAAGCAATTGTGATGTCTGCACCGGATTTGATGTGACCGTCGATAATTTCTGTGTAATCAAGGTTGCAGACAACATTGCAGTCTGCCATGAGAACATATTCGTTGGTTGACTTTGAAATATAGGGAAGCATTGCTTCAAGAGCATTCAGACGGTTTTCATACTTCTCACCGCTGAAGGGGGGAAGGAAGGTTATGCCGTCTCTTTTTCTTGAAAGGTCCCAGGGCTTGCCTGAGCCGAGGTGGTCCATAAGGGACTGATAGTTAGCCTTTGTGGAAACACCTACCTTACCGATGCCGCTGTTTACCATGCTTGAAAGCACAAAGTCAATGAGTCTGTATCTTCCTGCAAAGGGAACTGAGCCCATGGTACGGACACTTGTGAGCTCACCAAGAAGTGAATCATAAGCGTTTGAATAAATTATACCGAGTACATTTGAAGCAGCCATTATTTAACCCCCTTTACGTCTGTATCAATCATTTCTTTTGCCTTAACTGCGGCACCCTTGCCGATTGTTACCTTTTCGCCGATAACGGTAACACCCCAATTTTCAAGGTTATCAATCTTTTCGGGGCTTTCGCCGACATGAGCATCTTCTTCAATCACTGCATTTTCTGCAACGATTGCGTATTCAACAACTGCGCCCTTTTTGATTGTTGTTCCGGGCATCACAATTGAATATTTTACGGTTGCGCCCTCCTCAACGGTAACATTTGAGAAAAGGATTGAATAATCAAGCTCACCTGCAATGTAGCAGCCCTCACCCACCATTGAATTTTCAACCTTTGCATTCTTTGCAACAAAATGCGGGGGAGCGATGGGATTTCTTGAATAGATTCTCCAGCTGTCGTCGGAAAGGTCAAGGTCAACCTTCGGATTGAGAAGGTCAAGGTTTGCTTCCCAGAGGCTGTCGATTGTGCCTACATCCTTCCAATAGCCGTCAAATCTGAAGGCAAACATTCTCTCGCCTGCTTCGTGCATTGCGGGAATAACATCATGACCGAAGTCGTTGCCTGAATCGGGGTTTGCTTCATCGTCAATAAGATACTGACGAAGCTTGCTCCATGTGAAGATATAAACACCCATTGAAGCCTTGTTGCTCTTGGGGTTCTTCGGCTTTTCTTCAAATTCACTGATTGAGCCGTCATCATTGACAAACATCAGACCGAAGCGGGATGCCTCCTCCCAGGGTACTTCAAGCATTGCGATTGTGCAGGCTGCGTCCTTTTCCTTGTGATACTGAAGCATCTTGTTATAATCCATCTTATAGATATGGTCACCGGAAAGAACGGCAACATATTCCGGATTATAACGGTCGATGAAGTTGATGTTCTGATAAATGGCATTTGCTGTGCCCTTATACCATTCTGTGCCCTTGATTTGCTGATAGGGTGAAAGAATGTGTACACCGCCGTAGGAACGGTCCAGATCCCAGGGCTGACCGTTACCGATGTAATCGTTCAGCTCAAGGGGCTGATATTGGGTGAGAACACCCACGGTTTCGATTCCCGAGTTAATACAGTTTGAAAGCGGGAAATCGATAATACGATATTTACCGCCATAGGGAACGGCAGGCTTTGCAATATTCTTTGTGAGAATTCCGAGTCTGCTGCCCTGGCCGCCTGCAAGAAGCATTGCAAGACATTCTGTTTTTTTGACCATAAGATATTTCCTCCTGTTTATTTTAATGTAAATTATTTAGCTTTTTTAACCGCAGCTCTTTTCGGCTTGTAGCGGAGCATAATCACCGAAAGACCGGGAAGGTCAACGGTAATGCTGTTGTTGAAGCCGTGAAGACCGATTTTCTTTGAGGTCGCTCTTGTTTTTGTGCCCTTGCCTTCGCCGCCGAATTCAACACTGTCCGAATTGAGAATTACCTCATAGGTGCCTTCTCTTTCAACACCGAAGGAATATTTTTCTCTCATAACCGGGGTGAAGTTGCACACCGTAACAATTTCCTCGCCCTTTTTATCCTTTCGTGAAAATGCAATTACGCTGTTGTTCTTATCATCGCTGACAAGCCAATGGAAGCCCTCCCAGCTATAATCGATTTCCCACAGGGCAGGGTATTTAAGATAAATATGATTAAGCTTTTTTGTGTATTCCTTCAATTGGCGATGCTTTTCATAATCAAGAAGCAGCCAATCAAGTCCCGTGTCATACTTCCATTCAATGAACTGACCGAATTCCTGACCCATGAAGGTCAGCTTCTTTCCCGGGTGAGCCATCATATAGCCCATAAAGGAACGGATTCCCTTGAATTTTTCATCGTATTCACCGGGCATTTTGCCTATAAGAGAGCATTTGCCGTGAACAACCTCGTCATGAGATATGGGAAGAACAAAATTTTCCGAAAACGCATAGAAGAATGAGAAGGTCAGAAGATTGTGGTTATACTTTCTTGAAAGACCGTCCATTGAGAAGTATTTGAGTGCATCGTTCATCCAGCCCATGTTCCACTTGAAGTTGAAGCCGAGTCCGCCGATATCGGTGGGCTTTGTAACAAGAGGCCATGCCGTGCTTTCCTCGGCAATCATCATCGGGTTTTTGAATTCACGGAAAATTCCGGAATTGAGCTTTTTCAGGAATTCAACAGCCTCAAGATTTTCGTTTCCGCCATATTTGTTGGCAATCCATTCGCCGTCTTTTCTGCCGTAATCAAGATAAAGCATTGAAGCCACGGCATCAACACGAAGACCGTCAATGTGGTATTTATCCATCCAGAAGGCTGCCGAGGAGGTAAGGAAGGAAACAACCTCATTTCTGCCGAAGTCGAAAATCATTGTACCCCAATCCTTGTGCTCACCTTTTCTCGGGTCCTTGTATTCATAGCAGGCATCTCCGTCAAACATACGAAGTCCGTGCTCATCCCTCGGGAAGTGAGCAGGCACCCAGTCCAGAATTACGGAAATACCGTTCTGGTGGCATTTGTCAACAAGATACATCAGGTCATGAGGTGTACCGTAGCGTGAGGAAGCGGAATAGTAGCCCGTTACCTGATAGCCCCATGAGCCGTCAAAGGGATATTCGGAAAGAGGCATAAATTCAATGTGGGTATATCCCATGTCCTTCACATAAGGCACAAGAGTATCGGCAAGCTCACGATAGGTATAGAAGTTGCCGTCATCATGCTGCTTCCATGAGCCTGCATGAACCTCATAAACATTCATGGGGGACTCATAGACATTAAGCTTTTCCTTTGCCCTGAGCCATTTTTCATCCTTCCATTTATAGCCTGAAAGGTCATAGAACTTTGAAGCGTTGGCAGGTCTTGTTTCCGAATGGAAGGCGTAGGGGTCGCTTTTGGCAACCTTTTTTCCGTCACAGCCGGTAACAAGGAATTTATAGGCATCATACTGCCTGACTGAGCTTATGTAACATTCCCACATACCTGCATCGTTGATTTTTTCCATTGGTGCAGCATTTTCATCCCAGCCGTTGAAGTCACCGATAACACTGACCTGCTGCGCATGGGGAGCCCAGACACGGAAGGAGTATAAATCCTTTTCGCCCTCCACCTTATGAGCACCCATATATTCATATGCCTTCATGTTGTTGCCCTGATGAAAGAGATAAAGGGCAACCTCGTCTCCACGTATTTTCTTTTCTGCCATTTATACACCCTCTTTATTTATCGGCAAGCCGATGTGTGAAAATTGAGCTTTATTGAGTGAGAAAGCACCCACAAAATGTGTTTGCTCCGGAAAAAATAAAGCAAAAAACACATACTGAGGCAAATTATATTTTCACTCATATAACATAATAGCACCATAAAAGTAAAATTTCAATAGTTTTTGTTATTCTGTTACAAGTTGATAAAAAAATATCAAAACACTTTGTGCATTTTGTTATAAAATTTTCCTGTTTTGGATGTTTTTGGCAGTGTTTCAACAGAAAAACGGCAGGAAAATTATTTTATCACAAAGCAGATGTCGTTTTTCAATGAAAAAGGGAAAAGCCTCATAATATTCTTTCCTGCACCTTACGGCTATAAAAATGTGCCTTCAGGCTGTATAAAGAACCTGAAGACACCCGTTTGTTATTTACTGTTTACCATTTCGGTATACATATCGCAGATTTCATTGACCTCACCGTTGGCAACAATCTGACCCTTTGTGAGAATAATTGCTTTGTTGCAGATTTTTCTCACTCTGTCTGTGCTGTGAGATACAAACAGAACAGTCACACCGTCTTCCATCATGTCAAGTATTCTCTGCTCACTTTTATCTTTGAAGGCAGCGTCACCGACAGAAAGAACCTCATCAAGAATAAGAACATCAGGCTTCACTGCCGTTGCAATGGCAAAGCCGAGTCGGCTTTTCATACCCGAGGAATAGCTTTTCAGGGGAGCATCAATGAATTCGCCAAGCTCTGCAAAATCAACAATTTCATCATACTTTTCTTCAATGAACTTTCTTGAAAAGCCCATGGTTGCGCCATAAAGATAAATGTTTTCCTTGCCGGAATAATTCATGTCAAAGCCTGCCCCGAGCTCAAGCATGGGAGCAATAACTCCGCTTACACGGACACTGCCCATTGTGGGCTTGAGCACCCCGGCAATGGTTTTAAGAAGTGTACTTTTACCTGCTCCGTTGAAGCCCATAATGCCTACTCTGTCGCCCTTTTCAACCTTGAAGGAGACATCCTTCAGCGCCCAGAATTCCGTGTAGCTGAGCTTTCTTGTCACAAGGCGGATGAAATATTCCTTGGCATTGTCAACCCTTTCCTTGTTCAAGTGGAAAAGCATACTCACATGATTTACTTCAATTGCATAATCTTTCATGAAACACTCTCCTCACTTAAATATGAAGGATAAACTTATCCTGATTTTTATAGAACACAACAAAGCCTATAATAAATGTGACAACTGCAGCCGCCACAGTATAATAAAGCTGATGAAGGCTGAAAAATGCTGTGAATTCATTGCCGTGAAGCACCGCCGCACGGAACATTTCAATTATACCGTAAAGGGGATTGAGCTTGAGCGCACGAAGCTGCCATGAGCCTTGCGGAATACCCAGACGGTCAATGCTGTAAACGATGGGAACCATATAGAAAAGAAGGAGAGTTATAACATCGTAAAAATTTTCAACATCCTTGAAAAATACATTCAATGTTGCAAGGAACATTCCCACACCCATGCAGAAAATGAAAAGTATCACCACGGGAACGATTGCCCAGACGATATTGAAGGTGATTGTCACCGGGTCCTTGCCGATAATATTGAAAAAGGCAATTACAACTGCAAGAACAGAAAGGGAAATCAGAAATGTGACAAAGGTTGAAAGCACCTGTGACAAGGGATAAATGTACTTCGGCACATAAACCTTTTTGATTATTGATGCATTTGAACGGATTGACCGCATTGCTCTTTTGGTGCTTTGGGTGAAGAAATCATAAAGAAGTCTGCCCGAAAGAAGATATACGGGATAGTTGACAATTACGCCGTCTGACCCCTTGCCGAAAACAAAGCTGAAAACCATTGAAAGAACAATCATTGTCAGAAGGGGCTGCAAAAAGGTCCAGAACATACCCAACACAGAATTTCTGTATTGAAGCTTTATATTTTTGACTACCAATTCCTTTAAAAGGTAGCGGTATTTCAGAAAATTGTCTTTATGCTTTGTTAAAGCTTTTTTTGCTGACAATATAATACCTCCTTTAATCGTATAATTACAGTAATTATAGCACAGCTAATCTTTTTTTACAATAGTTTTTACTGTTCCGCCTTAAGACCCGCAAGCTTTTCATTATTTTTATTTTCGGTTAAAGCAACGCCTGAAGAAGGTTTCATATATTTCTCCTTTGTTTTTCAGTGCAACAATCCCGAAAGGTCAGCATAAAGGGCAGCTTCCCTATGATTATATACGGATTTTTATTGATGTAACGGGCAAATATCAGTAAAACGAAAACAAAAAGCATCTAACCGTATAAGCCATAAAAAGTTAGATGCTTTTATATTTAAGCTTTCTGCGCAGAAGCAAGGGTGAGAATTATTTAATCACATCAACGCCCATATAAGCTCTGAGTGCTTCAGGTACGGTTACTGTGCCGTCTGCATTCTGATAGTTTTCGAGAATGGCAGCCGTTGTTCTGCCTATGGCAACACCTGAGCCGTTAAGAGTGTGAACAAGCTGTGCCTTTTCCTTCGGTCCGTTCTTATAGCGGATTGAAGCACGTCTTGCCTGGAAGTCCTCAAAGTTTGAGCAGGAGCTGATTTCAACATATCTGCCGTAAGAGGGCATCCATACCTCGATATCATAGGTTTTAGCACTTGAGAAACCGATATCACCTGACGAAAGAGCAACAACACGGTAGGGGAGACCGAGAAGCTGAAGAACTCTTTCTGCATCATTTGTGAGCTTTTCGAGTTCAGCATAGCTTTCCTCAGGCTTTGTGAACTTAACAAGCTCAACCTTGTTGAACTGATGCTGACGGATAAGACCTCTTGTGTCTCTGCCGGCTGAGCCTGCCTCTGCTCTGAAGCAAGCCGAGTAAGCGCAGAAGCTCATGGGAAGCTTTGAGCCGTCGATAATATCGTCACGGTACATATTTGTTACGGGTACCTCTGCTGTGGGAATGAGGAAATAGTCATTTGTGAGCTTGAAGGCATCCTCCTCAAACTTGGGAAGCTGACCTGTACCTGTCATTGAAGCACGGTTAACCATGAAGGGAGGGAACACCTCAGTATAGCCATGTTCTGTGTGAGTGTTGAGGAAGAAGTTGATGATAGCTCTTTCAAGTCTTGCGCCAAGACCTCTGTAGAAATGGAAGCGTGCGCCTGTTACCTTTGCGGCAGTCTCCGGGTCAAGAATACCGAGGTCAGCGCCGATATCCCAATGTGCCTTTGCTTCAAAATCAAAGCTTCTGGGCTCACCCCAACGACGGATTTCAACATTCTCGCTGTCATCCTTACCGATAGGTGTTGCTTCGGAGGGTACATTGGGGAATTCATACATCATTGTCTTCTGCTTTGCGGCAAGCTCACTCTTCTGAGCATCAAGAACCTTTACTTCTTCCTTGATAGCATTCATTCTTGTCATAATTTCACTGATGTCGCCACCCTCTTTTTTAATCTGAGGGATTTTTTTGCTTGCAGCATTCTGCTCAGCCTTGAGAGCATCAGCCTTCTGAGTGAGCTCTCTTGCTTTTTTGTCAATTTCAAGAATTTCATCAACAAGGGCATCCATATCCTTGTTTCTTGTTTTCATTGCATCCTTGACCTTTTGGGGATTTTCTCTGATAAGCTTGATATCTAACATTGTAATTAACTCCTTTTTTATTATTTATTACCACTTTGCAAGAGCTTCAAGTATGCTCTGCAGGTCTGATTTGCTGAAAAATTCAATTTCGATTGTTCCCTTATTACCCTTTGTGACATGAATTTCTGCTTTTCTGCCCAATTCCTCACGGATTGCAAGCTCACATTCATCAAAATAAGGGTCACGCTTTGTTTTCTTTTCCTTTTTATCCTTGTCGGCTTTGGGATTAAGAATACTTTTTACTATTTTTTCTGTGGCACGGACTGAAATTTCTTTTTTGATAATTTCATCTGCCAATTTAACAAGAGTTTTCTCGTCAGTTATGGGAAGAAGTGTTCTTGCATGGCCTGAGGAAAGCTTACCCTCCTTGACCATATCCAATATTACACCGGGAAGCGAAAGGAGTCTGAGTGCATTTGCAACTGCAGGGCGGGATTTTCCCACACGCTCAGCAGCTTCAGCCTGAGTGAGGGAATAAGTATCCATAAGAAGCTTAAAGCCTTCTGCTTCTTCAATGGGATTGAGATCCTCACGCTGCAGATTCTCGATAAGAGCAAACTCCATTGCCTGCTTATCTGTCATTTCCTTTATAAATACGGGAACCTCGGTAAGTCCCGCCATTCTTGATGCACGCCATCTTCTTTCACCGGCAATGAGCTGATATCCGCCGTCGGAAATAGGTCTGACCAGCAGAGGCTGAATAACACCGTGCATTGCTATGCTGTCTGAAAGCTCTTTCAACGCAGCTTCATCAAATATTTTTCTCGGCTGGTCTCTGTTAGGCTCAATGTCATTGATATTCACCTTTACGGAGGAGCCTTTTTCCTCCGTTGAATTATCAATAAACAAAGCATCAAGGCCCTTTCCCAAGCCGCCTTTTTTGTTAACTGCCATAATATTTATCCTTTCGGTCGTTTATTATTCTTTTTAAGAAATTCTTTTGCAAATTCATCATAGGCAACACTGCCCTTTGAGTTTTTGTCGTAATAGTACACCGGTTGACCAAAGGACGGTGCCTCGGAAAGACGCACATTTCTCGGAATTACCGAAGCATATACCTTCTGAGGGAAAAATCTTTTAACCTCGGAAACAACCTGCTGTGTAAGATTAAGTCTGCCGTCATACATTGTGAGAAGCACACCCTCCAGATCCACAAGCGGGTTATACAACCTTTTGACCTGTCTGATGGTATTCATAAGCTGTGAAAGACCTTCCAAGGCATAATATTCGCACTGAATCGGCACGATTACGCTGTCCACAGCGCAAAGGATATTGACTGTCAGAAGTCCGAGAGACGGCGGACAATCAATAATAATAAAATCATATTTATCCTTCACGGGAGCAAGGGCATTGCGGATTCTTGATTCTCTGCCCTGCATATCCACCAATTCAAGCTCTGCACCGGCAAGATTCATGTCTGACGGTAATATATCAAGCCCTTTAAAGGCTGTTGTACGGATAACATTTTTTATATCTGTGCCGCCCACAATCACATCATATGACGATTGAGTAACCTCTCTTTTGTTGATACCCAAGCCGCTTGTGGCATTGCCCTGTGGGTCTGCATCAACCAAAAGCACTTTATAGCCGTAATGTCCGATTGCAGCAGCTAAATTAACCGCAGAGGTAGTTTTTCCGACTCCGCCCTTCTGGTTAACCATTGCAATAGCTTTACCCATTGTTCTGTCCTTTCTGTGTTTAAACACGGGATATTTCATTCATTATAGCACAACAGTTATTCTTTTTAAAGACTTACGGAGAATTTTTTTGTAAATTTGTTTTCTCCCTTGTCAGCAGCCAACTGTCCCCTTCAGCTTTTCTGACGGGACTCAGGGATATTCTCCCTGTCCCGATTACATATGTTTCACGTGGAACATATGTCTGACAAGCAGCTTTAAAATACATTTCCGACTTCTCACCAAGGACTGCTGAATGAAAAACACCCCATTACGAAGAATGGGGTGTCTTTCGGGGTGTGAAAGAGAAAGATATGATTATATGGAATCACCGCAAGCAGTGTTACCAACCTGATTGTCCTTTGTTATAACCTTATACATTGCTTTTTTGGGGATTTCTATCTGATAAATATAGCTGTCTCCGTTGTCCTTTCTTTTTATATCAGCCTTAATTCCTGCCTTCTGCATTGTGTCAACTGCATGATTGATTGTGTTAAGAAAGATTTTCACATCGCTGAACATTCTTTTGGTGTTTCTTTTCGGTGCTTCCTTTTCACTTAAAAAATCTTCAATCAATGCTTCAGCCTGAGTTATACTCAGCTTTCTGTCAATAATTCTTCTGAGAACAGGAAGCATATCCTCGCTGTCAAGCTTCAGAAGTGCTCTTGCATGGCGCTCTGAAAGGCCATTTTCAAGCAGAAGATTTCTTATTTCCTCGGGCAGAGTCAACAGCCTCAGCTTGTTGGAAACTGTTGAAGGAGCTTTACCGAGCCGTCTTGCAACCTCCTCCTGGGAAAGAGCAAAATCCCGCATGAGCTTTTCAATTGCAACGGCTTCTTCAAAATATCCTAAGTTCTGCCTTTGAAGATTTTCAATCAGCGAAAACACAGCCGATTTCAATGTATTGGCATCAATCACAATGCAGGGTACCGAAAGCATTCCGGCAATTCTTGATGCCCTGAGCCGTCTTTCTCCTGAAACCAATTCATAACCCTTTTCCGTTTCTCTGACGGTTATCGGCTGCAAAATTCCGTTCATTCTGATGCTGATTGCCAGATTGACAAGCTCACCCTGATCAAAAACCTGCCTTGGCTGATTTGGATTTGGCAAAATCTGTTCATTGGGAATCAGAAGCACCTGACCTGCCGTTCTCGGTTTTTCTGCAATCATGCTGTCACCTCACAGAAATATGCAGAAGGTTCATATGTATTTTTCAAATCAAAACCTCCCTTTGACATAGAGAATACCATATCAAAGGGAGGTTGTCCACAAAAACCGTTCGTCAAAAAGGGCTTATATTTTCTTTTATAATGCTTTATCTGAGAGGATTTTTTGCAATTTTTGCCGAAGGGCGGGGGAATTTCGCAGGAGTTGACGAAATCTTTTCGATATAAATTATACTTCTTTCGCCGCAATCAAAAAGCTCAAAGGTCTTTTTATCCTTGATTTTACCGCCGAGAGTCCTGATTGCCTTTGTTGCTTCTTGAATTTCTTCCTCAGCCTTAGCACCCTTCATTGAAACAAAAGCACCGCCGATTTTCACAAAAGGAAGACAATATTCCGATAAATCACGAAGATTTGATACGGCACGGGCTGTTGCAAAATCAAATTTTTCTCTGAACTCTGCCGATTTTCCGGCTTCCTCAGCTCTTGAATGAACAACATTTGCGGAAAGCTCAATTTTTTCAAGAATATCCCGTATAACATTGAGTCGCTTGTTTGTGCTGTCCATCAGTGTGATATCAAGGTCAGGTCTTGCTATAAGCATGGGTATACCGGGGAAACCGGCACCTGTTCCCACATCAATGATTTTTGCGCCTTCCCCGATATCTGCTGCAGAAAAGATTGTCAGGGAATCCACAAAATGCTTGATTACAATTCCTTCCGGGTCTGTAATGGCAGTCAGATTTATCTTCTCGTTCCATTCAACAAGAAGCTTTGCATATATATCAAACCTTTTAAGAGCCGTTTCGTCTAATTCTAAGCCGTATACTGAGGCTTTTTCTTTTAACAATCGGATTGGAATAAATGTGTTTTCCATTATAATCACTTCCTTTTTGCAAGGTATATAAGAAGAACGGATATATCAGCAGGACTTACACCGCTTATTCTTGATGCCTGGCCCAAGTTTGCGGGTCTGACCTTATTCAGCTTTTCCTGTGCTTCCATACGAAGTCCCGTGATTTCGGTGTAATCTTCAATATGGTCAAGCTTTTTTACTTCGAGGCGGCGCATTTCGTCCACTTGAGCCAACTGACGCTTGATATAGCCTTCATATTTAATGCTGATTTCAACCTGTTCAAATATTTCAAAGGGTAAATCAGGTCTTTCCTTGTCGAATTTCTTCAGACATTCATAATCAAGCTGAGGTCTTTTCAGCAGTTCAACAAGTCTGCAGCCTGTTGTAAGTGCAGATGTTCCACGTGAAACAAGTACGGTGTTCAACGCTTCACTCGGCGGAACAGAAACCGCAGAAACTCTTTGTTTTTCTTTTTCTATAAGCTGAAGCTTTGTCTGTAGCCTCTGCCATTTTTCCTCTGATACAAGACCAACCTTATATCCGTACTCAGTGAGCCTGATATCAGCATTGTCCTGCCTGAGAATCAGACGGTATTCCGAGCGTGAGGTCATCATTCTGTACGGGTCAGAGCAGCCTTTTGTAACAAGGTCATCAATAAGAGTTCCTATGTAAGAAGAAGCTCTGTCGAGAATAAGAGGCTCTTTGCCGAGTATTTTCTGTGCAGCATTTATGCCTGCAACAAGACCCTGAGCAGCAGCTTCCTCATATCCGCTTGAGCCGTTGAACTGACCTGCACCGTAAAGTCCGTCAAAATCCTTGAATTCAAGGGTCGCCCTGAGAGAAAGGGGGTCCACACAGTCATATTCAATTGCATAAGCCGTTCTCATAACCTGCACATTTTCAAGTCCCGGTATGGTTCTGAGAAACTTGAGCTGAACATCCTCGGGGAGTGAAGATGACATACCCTGAAGGTACATTTCTTCTGTGTTTTCTCCGCAAGGCTCAATAAACAACTGATGCCTTTGCTTTTCTTCAAAGCGGACAATCTTATCCTCAATTGAAGGGCAGTATCTCGGGCCGACGCCGTCAATTTTTCCGCTGTAAAGGGGAGAACGGTGGATATTTTCAAGGATAACCTTTTTGGTTTCTTCGTTAGTATATGTTATATAGCATGGCAGCTTATTTTCAGGCTTGTATTTGCCGTCAAAAGAAAAGGGGACTACCCTTTCATCTCCGTCCTGTCGCTCAAGATTTGTGAAGTCAACACTTCTTCTGTTTACTCTTGACGGTGTACCTGTTTTGAATCGCCTTGTTGAAACACCCAATTTCTGAAGTGAAGCAGCAAGCTTTGTTGAAGCGAACATACCGTCGGGGCCACCGTCATAGGAGACATCACCCACATAAATCTTACCGCCAAGGAAGGTACCCGTTGCAAGAATAACACATTTTGCATGATAAATGGCTTCAAGCATTGTCACTGTCTGCCATTTGCCGTCTTCGGTTCTTGTCAGGTCAACTATTTCAGCCTGAACAATTTCAAGGTTATCCTGCGTTTCCATAATATGCTTCATATATTCGCTGTATCGTCTGCGATCAATCTGAGCTCTGAGAGAATGAACAGCAGGACCCTTACCAAGGTTAAGAATACGGCTCTGAAGGGTGTTGGCATCAGCGGCCTTACCCATTTCACCGCCAAGAGCATCAATTTCACGAACAAGGTGACCCTTTGATGTTCCGCCGATGGAAGGATTACAGGGCATATTACCGACCCAGTCCATATTGATTGTGAACACACCTACCTTTGTTCCGAGGCGTGCAGCAGCAAGACCCGCTTCGATTCCGGCGTGTCCTGCACCTATAACTATAACATCATATTCTTTTGCGAAATATTTCATGGAAATCACTTACCTTTATGTGTGAAACGCTTTTGGTTCTCTTTTTATTTAACTTTTCCACATAAAAACAAATCTGTGTGGAAAACCTTTTGTTTTTTTATCCGGATTTTATTGAATAGAAATCTCTCAGACATACTAATCATCATAAAAGAAATTTCTATTCAACACAGTCGTAATTGTGAAATATATTCACTTTTTGAGCAGCTTATATTTCTGAATAGTAATTATATTTACCTTTATTTGCTCAATTCTGAAATTTCTTCAGCCTTTGCAACGATGTAGGTAGCTCCATGCTCCCTGAATTCCTCTTCATTACCGTAGCCCCAGAGAACACCGCAGGAATCGACTCCGGCACCCTTTGCACCGTCAATGTCAAAAAGTCTGTCACCGACCATAAGCACCTTTTCTTTTTCCGTTGCACCGAGAAGCTTCATTGCCTCAAGCACAAGACCTGTTTTTGTGCTGTGGTTGCTGTCATCAATTTTAACGCCCACAATTGCATCAAACTTTTCCGTGATTCCAAGATAATCAGCCACACTGTAAATCAGGTGCTGCGGTTTACTCGAAGCAACACCTACCTTAATACCCTTGCTTCTTAATTCATCAAGCAAGGTTTTCATGCCTTCATAAAGATGACATTCATAAATACCCTTGACCTTATATCTCTCACGGTATTTTCTGATATATTCCTCAACCTCATCCTCGCCCACACCGTAAAAATGAGTGTAGCTGTAATAAATCGGGGGACCGATAAATTTTTTAAGGTCAGACATATCAGGCACCTCTCTGCCCATTTCCTTAAAGGAATATTGCAGACTTTTTATAATACCTTCACCTGTGTCAACCACGGTTCCGTCAAAGTCAAAAATAACATAATCATATTTAGCCATAGAAAACTCAGCCGATTTACACATTCGTTAAATCGGCTTTCCTTTCGTTATATTAAGTTATTCGATATTTGCTCTTTCCTGAGCTTTTTCAATAAACTTATCAATCTTAACAGTAAAACGGTCGTGTGTACCCTTACCGATAAGACCTGCATTGTCATATGCTTCAACATCAAAGCTTGCCCTTCTGCCATCAAAGGCAGTGAGAGTTGCAACGGCTCTTACTTCCTTGCCGACCATTGTTGCAGCAAGGTGCTGAATGTTAAGAGCTACACCGACTGTTGAAATTCCCTCGGGAGTAAACTTTTCGCAAAGCTCACTTGCAGCCTGCTCCATAAGAGCCACCATAAAGGGGGTTGCAAAAACCTCAAGGGAGCCAGAACGCATACTTGCGGCAGTAACTTCCTTTGTAACAGTGATTTTAACCTCATGCTTTGTTCCGATATAATCCATAATTATTACCTCTTTGATATATTTTTGTTTTTATCCGAATCTTGTGATAAGTGAAAAAAGCTTAACTCTGTCTTCGTCAAGGTCAATATTCGTGTCACCGTAAAGTGCATTCTGAACTCTTTGGGCAGCAAGCGGGAAATCCATAAACACAACTGAGGAATCACCCACATAGCCTGTGGTAAACACATCCTCATCGCTTAAGGTGTGCTGAACAATTTCATAATTTATCCAGCCCTTTGTGAGAGCCTGAGTTGCATAAGATAAAATCTGCATCTGAGTCAGGTCTGTTTTAACATGCTGGAAAAGTGTGTTCAGTGCATCGTTAAGCTGGGTTATGGTGGCTCCCTTTGCACTGTTTATAAGAGCCTCAATAACCATTCGCTGTCTTCTTGTTCTGCTCACATCGGAGTCAGAGTCGCTTTTTCTTATTCTTGCAAAAACAAGAGCCTCATATCCGTTCAGAGTTACTGCCGGACCTGATTCAATTGTGTGTACCGTGGTACGGTTGATGTAATTGGCTTCATATTCCTGCACCTCAACAGTGAGACCGCCAAGTGCATTGATAATGTCAACAAAGGAGCTGAAGTCAACTGCAACATAATAATCAATGTCAATTTTGAAATTCTTTTCAATGGTATCAATAAGACATTCCGGGCCGCCGTGATAATATGAGGAATTGATTTTGTTATATCTGTCCTCACCGCCGATGTTCATATAGGTCCAGGAATCACGGAAGAAGGAGGTCATATTGATTTTCTCTGTTGCCTTGTTAAGAGAAACAAGAATAAGCGTGTCAGATCTGCCGCCATTTTCAAGGGCATCCTCCGAATCAAGGCCGACAAGCAGAATATTTATTACATTCTTGCTTGAATAAAGAGTTCCGTTGTTGTTTGCCCACTGATAAAGATATTCATTGATTGAGCCGGCATCATGAATGGCATCCATCAGCTCAAGCTCATCCTCGGGATATATAATCTGTGTTGTTTCACCGGACTGAACCTGCTGAGGATTATCATCCTGACGTTCAGTGAGAAGGTCAAGCTTTTCATTGATGAAAGCCATGGCAATGGCAGCAAAAATCACAAATACTGTCAAAACAAAGTAAAAATTCTTTGCTCTGCGGCTTTTATCCTTCCACAGGAAGGAAGCCACCGGATTAGTCTTTTTTCCTTTAGTTTTCTTTCTCATTGGTTCACTTCTTTCTTTTTATCCGTAGCCTTAGTGAAGGGCAACCTCACGGATTGCCCCACTGATTTTTCCGTCTTTTTTTACGAATTATTCTTCCGAAGTGTCAGTTTCTGTATTTTCCTGTGAGGAGGCTTCATCATCCTGTGAAGCTTCTTCCTCTGTGTCCTTTTTCTCGCTTTCCTTAACTGCAATTGCAGAAACAACCTTTTCGCCTTCCTGAAGCTTCATCACACGAACACCCTTTGATGTTCTGGAAACAACATTTATCTGTGAAGCGGGGATTCTGATAATAATACCGTCGGAGGAAATAAGGATAAGGTCATCGTCTTCATTCACAATTGCAACAGATGCAACAAGACCGAAGCGTTCTGTGTGATAGTTAAGAACACCCTTACCTGCTCTTGACTGAAGTCTGTATTCGCTGTGCTCACTGAGTCTTCCGAGACCTGTTTCGGAAACTGTCAGAATCTTCTTTGAGCTGTCCTGACCTTCCGCAATAACGCACATACCCACAACCTCGTCATTTTCCTTCAGCTCAATTGCCTTAACGCCTCTTGCCGTTCTGCCGATGGGTCGGCAGTCATTTTCATTGAAGCGTATGCTCATACCGTTTCTTGTTGCAACAAGAATATCGTCATTACCGTCGGTGAGCCATACCCATGCAAGCTCATCACCCTCGTCAAGGTTAATGGCAATGATACCGCTCTTACGAAGGTTTCTGTACTGTTCAAGGTCTGTTCTCTTGATAATACCCTTTCTTGTAACCATACAAAGGTATTTTATTTCTTCGCCGCCGAAATCGGGCACTCTTATCATTGAGCTTATCTTTTCATCAGCTTCAAGGGGAAGAAGGTTAACAATATTCATACCCTTGCTCTGCTTGCTGCCCTCGGGAATTTCATAGCCCTTGAGACGGTATACCTTGCCCTTTGTTGTGAAGAACATGATATAGTCGTGGCTTGAGCAGGTGAACATTGTCTGTGCAACATCCTCTTCTCGTCTTGTCATACCCTTGACACCTCTGCCGCCACGGCGCTGAAGTGAATAAGCTTCAACGGGCTGACGCTTGATATAGCCGAGAGTTGTGAGAGTATATACACAATCCTCCTCAGGGATAAGGTCTTCAATGTCAACCTCACCGCTGACGGTTGCAATTTCTGTTCTTCTTTCGTCACCGAACTTATCGGCAATAGCCATAGCTTCGGTTTTGATAATTTCAAGCACCTTGCCTTCGGAAGACAGAATTTCCATGAACTCGGCAATTTTTGCCTTGAGACCTGCAAGCTCTTCTTCAATCTTTGTTCTTTCAAGGCCTGTCAACTGACCAAGACGCATCTTTACAATTGCATCTGCCTGTACCTCTGAAAGGTCGAAACGGTCAATAAGTGCCTGCTTACCTGAAGCCTGGTCCTTCGATGCACGAAGAATTGCAATAACCTCATCAATGAAGTCAAGCGCAACCATAAGACCTTCAAGAATATGAGCCCTTTCCTGAGCCTTTTTAAGGTCATAGCGTGTTCTTCTTACGATAACCTCTTCCTGGAACTTGATGTAATGGTCAAGCACCTGCTTCAAGGTGAGAATCTTCGGCTCGCCGTTTACAAGGGCAAGGGTGATAATACCGTAAGAAATCTGAAGCTGTGTGAATGAGAAAAGCTGATTTAAAATAACCTGAGGATTTGCATCTCTTTTAAGGTCAACAACAAGTCTCATACCTTCACGGTTTGAATAGTCATTGATGTCGGCAATGCCTTCAACCTTCTTTTCCTTGACAAGGTCTGCCATAGCTTCAATAAGACGGCGCTTGTTTACCTGATAGGGAAGCTCTGTGACAACAATTGAAAATCTGCCGTTTTTGTTTTCTACGATTTCCGTTCTTGCACGGACAACGATTTTACCTCTGCCGGTGGCATATGCAGCTCTGATACCGGCTCTGCCCATAACAATACCAGCTGTGGGGAAGTCAGGACCCTTGATGAACTGCATAAGCTCATCAAGCTCAGCTTCCGGATTGTCGATATAATAGCACATACCTTCAATAACCTCACGAAGATTGTGAGGCGGAATGTTTGTTGCCATACCGACGGCAATACCTGTTGAGCCGTTAACAAGCACATTGGGGAAACGGGAGGGGAGAACTGTAGGCTCCTTAAGACGGTCGTCATAGTTAGGAGCAAAATCAACGGTATCCTTATCGATATCCGTAAGCATTTCCATTGAAATCTTGCTCATTTTACTTTCGGTATAACGGTAAGCAGCAGGGGGGTCACCGTCAACTGAACCGAAGTTACCGTGGCCGTCAACAAGGATATATCTTGTTGAGAATTTCTGTGCAAGACGTACCATCGCATCATAAACAGATGAGTCACCGTGGGGGTGATATGAGCCGAGCACGGAGCCAACGGTGTCGGCACACTTACGGTATGCCTTTTCAGGATAAAGTCCGTTTTCATGCATTGTGTAAAGAATACGGCGGTGAACAGGCTTCAGACCGTCTCTTACATCGGGAAGTGCACGGGAAGTAATAACCGACATTGAATAGTCAAGGAAGGATTTGCGCATTTCCTTATTAAGGTCAACATCAATTATCGTTTGATTTTCATAGTTTAAATTTTCCATTTTATCACCATCTTTTTTAAATGCAGAATGTAAAATGTAAAATTATTCTGCAAATTAAAATTTCATTTATTTTGAAGCTTGCCAACTTATATTGCTGAATAAATGCCTGAAAAAAGGTTGCTTATCAGATTTTTTATCATTCCGTATTTTTCTTCATCCAAAGCTCTTTTCGGAATGATAAGAATGTTGTTTGTTTTGAAAATGAAATAGATATAATCACTTGCTTCAATAACGCTTCTGACTGTGTCAAAGCCGTAATGTCTTTCACTTCTGCCCCTCATAATTTCATCAGGCTCTGTGCGTACCTCAAAGCGGTCCGAGTAAAAGTCAACAATCATCGGTCTTTTTATAAGCTTTGAGCTGCTGCGGCTTTTGTTTGAAAAATCTCTGTTTAACATTTCGGGAATAATAAGTGCCACAACAAAAAGAAACAGGGAGATTAAAATATTAAAAATATCATATATTGCACCCACAACTGTGAGAATTATAAAGGGAAGGGCAAGCTGCTTCATTCTGCCGAAAAGCACTGCCTTTCTCATTTTCTTTTCATAGCTTTCATAATCCTCTTTTGTGAGGTACATTCTGAGGGAAAAATATTTCATCAGGCATTACCTCCCTCAAAAATATATCTGTTGCCCATTTTTTCACGGAGTATTCTTGAAAAGGTCTCATAATTGCCCTTTTTGACTTCGTGGGCACAGATTGAGCAGGGCAATGAGGCTTCGTCAATCAGAAGTGTGATTATGCCGTTTTTTTCGTGGGCAAAAACCAGCTCATCATAGAAATATTCACCCTTACTGAAGGGGGTGACATATTCTATTCTGTCTTCAAACAGAACAATCTGCTTGTCTGTGTTCTGGAAGTTTACTCTCGTAATTTCCTTGAGAAAGCTGTTTTTTGTCACAATATAAACAGCCGCTGCACAAAGAATACCCAAAACGGCAAGCATTGCAATGTATATGCCGTCAGCCTTCAATAAAATCATCAAAAGGCAGAGCACCAAATCAATTGACAAAATAACTGCATCAATTTTTAAAACAGTACCTAATTTTAAAACACCGATTTTTTTCTGCCATACAGTCACACTTTCCTGCAGACTGTATAAATTTTCTTTATAAACTATTCCGTATGGTGTCATTTTATCAAGTCCTTAAAATACTAAAACTCAGATATCAAGATTCTGAACATATCTCGCATTCTTTGTAATGAAGTCACGTCTGGGCTCAACCTGGTCGCCCATAAGAATTGAGAAGGTTTCGTCAGCCTGAATTGCATCCTCAAGTGTAACACGCAGCATAATTCTGTTTTCCGGGTTCATTGTAGTTTCCCAGAGCTGCTCCGGGTCCATTTCACCAAGACCCTTATAACGCTGAATGTCTGCACCGGGCATTTCCTGCATCTTTCTGTCTCTTTCCTCGTCAGAATAAGCATATTCATGCTTTTTACCCTTACTGAGCTTGTAAAGAGGGGGCTGTGCGATATAAACATAACCGCCGTCAATAAGAGGTCTCATATATCTGAAGAAGAATGTGAGAAGGAGTGTTCTGATATGTGCGCCGTCAACGTCGGCATCGGCCATAATAACAACCTTGTGATAACGAAGCTTGCTGACATCAAAATCCTCATTGAAGCCTGCACCCAGGGCAGTTACAACGGGAAGGAGCTTTTCATTTGTGATAACCTTATCAGGTCTTGACTTTTCAACGTTGAGCATTTTACCCCAAAGAGGAAGAATTGCCTGAATTGTTCTGTCTCTGCCTTCCTTTGCAGAGCCGCCCGCAGAGTCACCCTCTACGATGTAAATTTCAGTTTTTGACGGATCCTTTTCTGTGCAGTCTGCAAGCTTACCGGGAAGTGAGTTTGATTCAAGAGGAGATTTTCTTCTTGCGGCTTCTCTTGCCCTTCTTGCAGCTTCTCTTGCCCTTGATGCATCAAGTGACTTTGAAATAATTGATTTTGCAACTGCGGGATTTTCTTCAAAGAAGTCTGAAAGCTTTTCATAAACTGTGTTGGAAACAAGCTTTGTGATGTCAGTGTTACCCAATTTACCCTTGGTCTGACCTTCAAACTGTGCTTCTGTGAGCTTGACTGAAATAATTGCAACAAGACCTTCACGGCAGTCTTCACCGGAAAGCTTTTTATCTGCATCCTTCAGATAGTTATATTTCTTGCCGTATTCGTTGAATACCTTGGTAAGAGCAGTTTTGAAGCCTGTTTCATGAGTACCGCCGTCAACGGTATGAACATTGTTGGCATAAGAAAGCATAGTTTCGTTATAGCCATCGTTATACATGAGAGCTACCTCTGCGCTTCTGTCACCGACAACAGTTGAAAAATGAATAGGCTTTTCATGAATCGGTGTGAGACCTCTGCTTTCGTTGATATGCTCAACAAAGGAGGAAAGACCGCCCTGATAGCAGAAAACATCTTCAACAATATTTTCTTCATCTCGTCTGTCTGTAAGAGTGATTGAAAGACCTGCGTTGAGGAATGCAGATTCTCTCAGGTGACGCTGGAGAGTTTCATAATCATATTCTGTAGTTTCCTGAAAAATCTCGGCATCGGGCTTGAAGCGGATAAATGTACCCGTTTCGTTTGTATCGCCGATTACCGTAAGGTTGGTTTTGATGTTACCTCTTTCAAATCTCTGATGGTGAACATGGCCGTTTTGTGAAACCTCAACCTCCATCCATTCTGAAAGAGCATTAACAACTGATGAACCAACGCCGTGAAGACCGCCGGATACCTTATAACCGCTGCCGCCGAACTTACCGCCGGCGTGAAGCACTGTGAGAACAACCGTAACAGCGGGAAGACCCTGCTGTTCGTTAATACCGACGGGAATACCACGGCCGTTATCACGAACGGTAATTACATTTCCGGGGAGAATTTCAACCTCAATGTGGGTACAATAGCCCGCAAGAGCCTCGTCGATTGAGTTATCCACGATTTCATAAACAAGGTGATGAAGACCTCTCGGGCCTGTTGAACCGATATACATACCGGGACGCTTTCTTACAGCCTCAAGTCCTTCAAGCACCTGAATTGCATCAGCGTTGTATTCCTCGGTTACAACGGTATTCATAGTTTCAATAATTTCTTCCGGTGTTGTTATTTCCTGATTTTCAGCATTAGCCTTGATTTCAATTTCATCCATGGCTGATACCTCCGTTTCATATTTTACAAGTTTATTTTATATATCATCGGTTTTAACCAAAATTGATTTTAAATTCTGCATTTATTTCTGTGTCTGATATCTCAGCTCTTCCGTTCGTTTAAGAAGGGTTGAGGTTGATATCTGTGAAAGGTAGACTATATTCTGACCGGATTTGTCATGGCAGACAATGAAGCTTTTCGGAAGCTCATTTGAAACTTCAACAACTCTGCCTTCCTTCTGGGCTTTTGAAAGGTAATCCCTTGTTTTTTTTGCAACAGTCGTATTATCAAGGTCGAATATACCTATTATTTCATCAAAGGTTATAACTGTGCTCTGACCTAAATGGAGGTACATTGTACTTTCTCCTTTTTCGTTTATTTTTTGAGTAGTCAGTAGTCAGTAGGCAGTAGACAGTTTTTTTCTTTATTGATAAGTGCATTTAATATTTTAGCTATTTCTTGACATAAAGAAAAAGATTTTTCTGCTTGTTTCTGAGTTAAATATTTTTGTCTTATACAAATGTATAACTGAGTTTCTATTTCTGCCCTTGAACTTCTTGCTACCGAAAGGAATTGTATATACTCTTTTTTAGAATTTCTTTCATATCCTTCTGCTATATTCGATGGAATTGAAACAACAGCTCTTCTCATTTGATCTGAAAGCGCATAAATTTCTTCTTTTGGTAAAAATTTTACAAGGTTATATATCTCATCTACTAAATCCATTGATTTCTGCCAGACAATCAAATCTCTGTAACCGTTATTCATTATCAAAATCACCCATTTATCAAATTCCTGACTACTGTCTACTGACTACTGACTACTAATCACAAGCAGGCGCCGTTTTTAACCTGAAAGCTTTTGCCGAATTTCAGATTTTTAACCGCAGTCGGGTCACAGCAGGTGATGAATACCTGCCAATCCTTTATATGATTAAGAATGTAGTTCTGTCTGCCTGTATCAAGCTCACTCATAACATCGTCAAGAAGTGCAACGGGCTGCTCGTCTGAAAAGTTTTTGATAACTGCCGCCTCACCTAATTTTAAAGCAAGGGCTGCCGACCTTTGCTGACCCTGTGAGCCGTAGGTTCTTGCGGGTAAGGAGTCAATTTTTATGCTGAGGTCATCTCTGTGCGGTCCCACAGATGTAAAGCCTGTTATAAGGTCATTTTTTCGTGACTGATAAAGCTGATTTTTCATGTTTTCATATAATTCCTGCTTATCGTCGCCGTAAACAACGGTCTGCTGATTATATGCAATTTTCAGCTTTTCTCTGTTTTGTGAAAGTCCGGAATAAATTTCATCGGTATAAAGGGAAAGCTTGTTTATATATCCGATTCTCTGGCGGATGATTTCCGATGCAAAAAAGGCAATTCTGTCCTCCCACACATCAAGAGTATCATATAATTCAGAATGAAACTGAATATCCTTGAGAAGAATATTTCTTTGTGCTATCGCCTTGTTATACTGCGAAAGAGTCACACCGTATTTCGGTTTAAGCTGACTTATTGCAATATCAAGAAAGCGTCTTCTTTCATAAGGTCCGTCCTTAACAAGTGAAAGGTGGTCCGGAGAAAAAACAACGGCAAGGAATTCACCCATAATCTGTGAAGCTCCCTTCATTTTAACGCCGTTAAGGATAAACCTTCTGCCCTCACCGATTTCAAGGGAAGCATTCTGCTGCCTGTCTGCGGCAAAAAAGTCCATATAAAGGTTAGCTTTATTTTTATTAAAGCCAATTAGCTCACTGTCCTTTGAGCTGCGGAAGGAACGGCAGCCTGTGAAAAGCCATATGCTTTCAAGAAGGTTGGTTTTTCCCTGTGCATTTTCGCCGTAAATAATGTTCACACCCTCGCAAGGATCCAGATAAACATATTCTATATTGCGGAAATTTTTAACTTCAAGATGCTCAACATTCATTTTTTTCTCCAGAAATTATTTTTGAATTTTATAAACTACTCTTTCAAATTCAAACTCATCGCCCTCATGAAGCTTTCTGCCTCTTGCAGTGCAAACCTCACCGTTGACCTTTACAAGCTCATCCTGAATAACCCATTTTGCCTGTCCGCCCGTTCCGACGGCAGAGGCATATTTCAATGCATTGTCAAGACGGATATTTTCAGTTGTTATTACAACGGGTACTGTTTTTTTCGGTTTTGGAGCTTGTTTAACCGTAACTTTGATTTTCATAATATCATCTCTTATAAAAAGTAATAATAATTAAAGCTCTGCGGATACTTGATTTTTTTACAAAGTATCGCCTTTGATGCGAGCAATATCAGAAAAATTTTTTTCATTGCACTCGCCGTGCAGGCATTACTTTTTTTGTAAAAAAAGTAATCAAAAAAACTTTTATTTTTTTATATTCTTACTGGCAATACAAGGAAGAAAAAGCTGTCTCCCTCAAGCGGTGCAAAGGTAATCGGCTGATTAGAGCTTGACATCTCAATTTTAATTTCATCAACATCACAAGCCTTGAGACAGTCAAGAACAAATCTGTTGTTAAATCCGATTTCAATGTTCTTGCCTTCAATGTCTGCTGCCATCTTGTCATTTGCAGTACCGATTGCAGTGACGGAAGAAAACTTCATAATTCCGTTTTCAACCACACAGCGGACAGGGCTTGACTTATCCGTAATGATAAGTGAGGTTCTTTCAATACATTCGATAATGCTTCTTGTGGGAACAATGATTCTTGTGCCGTAGGTCAGAGGAATTGCAGATTTGTAATTAAGGAAATTACCTTCAAGAAGACGGGATACGATTTCATATTCATCAATTTTGAAAATGATGTGTCTGTCACCGACTCTGATTTCAATGTTATTTTCATCATCACCTGAAAGCTTGGTGATTTCATTCAGCGTTTTTGCCGGAACAACAAATTGCAATTCACCGTTTTCCTCAGCGTTATATTCAACATCCTCACGTCTGACGGCAAGTCTTGCACCGTCAACGGCAACAAGAACGATTTTTCCCTGTGTAACCTCAAACTTGACACCGGTATGAACGGGATTTCTTTCACCTGTTGAAACAGAGAAAATAGTCTTTTTAATCATATCCTTCAGAATTGCCTGTTTAACAGTTACGGGTGAAAACTTGCCAAGTGAAGGAAGCTCCGGATATTCATCGGCAGAGGTACCGATAATTGAATACTCTGTTTCACCGCTTTTGATTTTGCAGATGTTTCTGTCGTCACATTCGATTGAAACAACATCTTCAGGTACCATTCTTAAAATGTCGCAAAGATTTTTTGCATTGAGCACAACTCTGCCCTGCTCATAAACCTCACTTGTGATGGAAACAACGGAACCTACCTCAAGGTCGTAGCCTGTGAGCTTTATCTTTCCGTCACCGGCTTCAATGAGAATACCCTCAAGTGCAGGTATGGTTGATTTATTGGAAACAGTTCTTTGAATGTTCATGCAGATTTTTGATATTTCTGCGCTGTCGCAAATGATTTTCATAAAAAACCTCCGTTTTGTCACGATTAAATAAATTATAATAATAGTAGTAGTAGTAGGTGGTGTTGAAACTGCGGAAAAGGGTGAAAAAGTGAGATTTCAAGGGAATTTCAGCCACTTTTTTTGTGTTAAAACTTTTGTTGAATTTTCTGAGTATTCAACACCGCATTTTTTTTATTGTTGAAAAAGTTAAAAACTTTGTGTGGAATGTTGAATAAAGTGTTGAAAAATATCGCTTGTTATTGGTCGTTTATGTTCTTGATAATTTCTTCAACGGTGTTCTTCAGGGCGATATCCTTTTCAAGCTTTATTTTGATTTCCTTGAGTGCATAAATAATGGTTGAATGGTGCTTGTTACCGAACTCGTTGCCGATGGCCTTGAGTGAAAGTCCCGTAACCTGGTCAACAACATAAATTGCAACCTGTCTTGCAAGGGAAATGTTTGAATTTCTTTTGTCTGAACGGATATCAGCCGGAGTCACATCAAAGGTACGGGAAACCTCATTGATGATATTTTCAACCGTAACGGGTAAGGGCTGATTATCATTGATAATGTCGCTTATTGCTTTTTTTGCAACTGCAACAGTCGGCTTTGTTGTTTCCACATCCTCATATGCCTTGATTTTTTTAACGATACCCTCAAGCTGACGGATATTCTTTTTGATGTTTTCGGCAATGAATTTGATTACTTCATCGTTGAGTTCAAGATTGAGGTCCTCAGCCTTCTTTTTAACAATAGCCATTCTTGTTTCAAGTGTAGGCGGCTGAATGTCAGCAATGAGACCCATTTCAAAGCGGGTACGGAGCCTTTCCTCAAGAATCATCATTTCCTTCGGCGGACGGTCTGAGGTGAGAACAATCTGGCTGCCGTTTGAGTTAAGGGCATTAAAGGTATGGAAAAATTCCTCCTGAGTTGTTTCACCCTTTGCAATAAACTGAATGTCGTCAACAAGAAGAACATCACAGTTTCTGTATTTTTCATGAAAATCATGGGTATTATGATTTCCGATGTAATAAACAAGCTCATTTGTGAAATGCTCACCGCTTGTGTAAATGATGTTTGCATTGGGATTATGGGACTTGATTTCATTCATAATTGCAGTGAGAAGATGAGTTTTGCCGAGACCTGAATGTCCGTAAATAAAAAGGGGATTATATGCCTTGCCCGGCTTTGTTGCAACATTGAAGGCAGCAGCATGGGCAAATTTATTTGACGGGCCGATAATGAAATTATCGAAGGTGTAATCATATTCATTTGTGATGCTTTGTGAAACATTTTCCTTTATAAGCTCATTGGGAACAACATATTCAATTTCAACGGGAAAGCCCAGAACATTTTCAAAAGCAAGAGAAACAACATGAGAAAATTTGTCAATAATAATTTTCTTTTTGAAATCACTGATGGAAAGATATACTTTGTCATTTTTGAAATCCACAAATTCAAGGGGACTGAGCCATACATTATAGGCAACTTCCGTAACACAGCCTTTAAGCTCATCCTGAACAAGCTCCCATATTTCGTTAAAAGAATCCATAATTTACCTCCTTTGATTTTTGAATGTACAGTTTTAACTTCAGATTTTCCCTTAAAAAGGAAAAGGATATATACTTGATTTTTGTGCCTTTGTATAATAATATATAATATATATAACTTAAATAAATAAAAATATATATATCCATAAATAGGGATAATACTACACCTTTCATTGTAGCATATAATTTTTTTCCTTTCAAGTGTTTTGATAAATAAAATAAAGGAAAATGGAGCAAAGTCCTTATTTTTGGTCTCAAACAAGGTTGATTTTTAAATTTTATCCAATATAATGGTTTAACACTTAAAAATAAAAAAGGCAGAAAACAGCCTTTTTGACAAAAAAAGAGGATGATAAAAATGAAGCATATCATAAAAAACAAGGATATAATTTTAAGTGATATAAGCTGCCTTGATGTTGAATTATGTCTTTTCTGCGGTCAGGCATTCCGTTGGCAGAAAAAAGAAAACGGAGCTTTTCACGGAGTTGTGAAGGGCAGGGCAGTTGATATAATTCAGAAAGAAAATGAAATTATTTTTCTTAACACAAGTGAAAAGGATTTTCTTGATATATGGCTTCCGTATTTTGACCTTGAAAGAAATTATGAAGAAATCTGCAAAAAAATAAGTGAGGATAAATATATAAACGAGGCAGCAAAGGAATATTACGGAATAAGAATTCTCAGACAGGACAGTTGGGAGGCTCTTTGCTCCTTCATCATTTCTCAGAACAACAATATTCCGAGAATTTCCGGAATTATAGGAAGACTTTGTGAAGCCTTCGGTGACAGAATAGGTGAAAATGATTATTCCTTCCCGACCTATGAAAAAATGAAAGACCTCACTGTTGAAGACCTTGCACCCTTAAGAGCCGGCTTCAGAAGTAAATATATCATTGATGCGGTGCAGAAGCTTAACAGTGGCGAAATTTCACTTAATGAAATTGAAAAAATGCCCATTGAAAAAGCAAGAGAAGAGCTTATGAAAATCAAGGGAGTCGGTGCAAAGGTTGCTGAATGTACGCTTCTTTACGGCTTTGGAAGAATTGAGGCATTTCCCGTTGATGTGTGGGTGAAAAGAATAATGGCAGAATTATATGAGGATGGTCTTCCCGAATGTACAAAAGGAAATGAAGGAATTGCTCAGCAATATCTTTTTCATTGGAGAAGAAACAAAGAAAATAAATAAAAAGGAATGAAGAAAAATGACAAAAAAGCAACGGGCTGCTTTATGTGTTGAAGCCCTTGAAAAAGAATATCCCGATGCCCTTTGTTCCCTTGTGGCGTCAAACCCTCTTGAGCTTCTTATAGCAACAAGGCTTTCGGCTCAGTGTACCGATGCAAGGGTCAACCTTGTAACACCGGCTCTTTTCAAAAAGTATCCCACCCTTGAGGACTATTGCAACGCAGAAATTGAAGACATTGAAAAAATAATTCATTCCTGTGGCTTTTACAGAGCCAAGGCGAAGGATATCAAGGGCATTGCTCTGATGATAAGAGACGAATTTGACGGTAAAGTACCCGATTCAATTGAAAAGCTGACAACACTTCCCGGTGTGGGAAGAAAAACTGCAAATCTGATTATGGGCGATGTCTACGGTCAGCCTGCAGTTGTGGCGGATACTCACCTTATAAGAATAACAAATCTTTTGGGTCTGGTTGCAACAAAGGACCCTAAAAAGGTTGAAACGGAGCTGAAAAAAATTCTTCAGCCGGAAAAAAGTAATGATTTCTGTCACCGTGCAGTTCTTCACGGCAGAGCAGTTTGTGTGGCAAGAAGACCGAAGTGTGAGCTTTGCTGCATGGCAGAATGGTGCAAAGGGAAGAAGTAGGCAGGAATCAGTAGTCAGTAGTCAGGAGACAGTAGGCAGTAGTCAGTAGTTAGGATAACAACAAGGAGTCTGTAAAAAATAAACAATCATTAAAAAGAAAGAATAGCAGCGTAAAAAGGAATTCTCTTTCAGAAAGCAGCTTGTAGCGGGAGCGACTGTCGGACTACAGGCTGTGGAAAGGCAGACAAATAAATCAGACAATAGCAGACCTTGCGGAACAAATTAAACCAAGCGGCTCAATTTATTGAGCGTTGTTTTAATCAGAGCTGTTCGGCAACCGAGCCGTGGTATGGCAGAACGGAGCAATCTGAAAATACCGATAAGAAAATTTCTTTTTTCTTTATCCACGGTGAGCAGAAATGAATACCGAGTAAAGGATAGAATAAGCCTGACTCGGTATTTTTAGTTTTTGCGGAAGCTAATCCGCCAGCGTGCTTTTGCTTACTTTTGTCACAAACGACAAAAGTAAGAGCCCAAGCGGCTCGAGCGTACGGAGTTAAAGGAATAAATAAAGCCTTGCCATTAGCACCACGGTACATAAAAGCGAAGTTAAATACACCTTAAGCAGAAAGCAGTCAGGGGCGGTTTTTTTCATCCGGAAGCTTAATAAAAAAATACCGTTGCACCAAAATACAACGGTATTTATTCTGACTGTCACAGGCATACGACTATTGTCTGTTGCCTGATTAAATATGTCTTATTCAGCATTCAATGCATCAAGGGACTGCTTTTTGAGATATGCATTTATGAAGCCGTCAATTTCGCCGTCCATAACTGCGTTGATGTTACCCATTTCAAAGCCTGTTCTGTGGTCCTTTGCAAGGGTATAGGGCATAAAGACATAGGAACGAATCTGACTGCCCCAGCCGATTTCCTTTTGTTCGCCCTTGATATCTTCAATTTTGTCAAGATGCTCTCTTTCCTTAATTTCAATGAGCTTTGATTTGAGCATACGCATACACACTTCTCTGTTCTGATGCTGGCTTCTTTCAACCTGGCATGATACAACAATACCTGTGGGCTCATGAATAAGACGAACGGCTGATGAGGTTTTGTTAACCTTCTGTCCGCCGGCACCGGATGCACGGTAAACCTCCATTTTGATATCTTCTTCTCTGATTTCAACTTCAACATTGTCATCAATTTCAGGCATAACCTCCAAAGAAGCAAAGGAGGTGTGGCGTCTGCCCGATGAGTCAAAGGGAGAAACACGGACAAGACGGTGAACACCCATTTCACTTTTCAGATAACCGTAAGCATTTTCACCCTCGATAACAACAACGGCAGATTTGAGACCTGCTTCGTCACCGTCAAGAAAGTCAACGGTTGTGAACTTGAAGCCGTGCTTTGTTGCCCATTGTCCGTACATTCTGAAAAGCATCTGACACCAGTCCTGAGCCTCTGTTCCGCCTGCACCTGCATGGAAGGTGAGAATTGCATTGTTATTGTCATATTCACCCGAAAGAAGGGTTGCAAGAGTCTGTTTGTCAAGCTCATCTTCAACAGCCTTAACGCTGTTTTCACATTCGGGAAGAAGGTCAAGGTCGCCCTCCTCATCAGAAAGCTCAATCATAACAAGTGCATCCTCAAAGGCAGTTTTAAGGTCTTCATATGCCTTGATTTTATTTTTAAGTGAGGCAATTCTCTGAAGTACCTTCTGTGAATTACCAAGGTCGCCCCAGAAATCCTCTGCAGCAGTTTTTTCTTCAAGTGAAGCAACTTCCTTTGCCATTTCTTCAAGACCTAAGGCTGAGGCAAGCTCTGAAAGAGGCTTTTCACTTTCAAGAAGTCTGAGTCTTAATTCTTCAAACTGAACCATTATATTTACAATCCTTTCAAATGATAGTTTATTTTGATTTAATGTTCGTAATATATTATTACATCGTATTTTACCACCTGAACAAAATTATCCTTTTACATTATACACATTTTAAAATAAAGGGCAACACCCTTTGGAAAAAATAATTCAAAAAAAGACGGATTTTTAATCCGATTGTATAATTTTTATCTTATAAATATGACATTAGTATAAATTTTCATTCTTTTTCATTGAAATTATAAAAAAAAGAGAATACAATTGGAATGTAAAATATAAAAGAAAAGGAGTCAGCTATGATATACAAAGGAAATATCTGTGACGGCTGCAAAAGGGCTTTTGAGGAAAATGATGATATTGTTGTATGCCCCGATTGTGCCACACCTCAGCACAGAGAATGTTATGAAAAAAATAATTGTTGCGTAAATTCTCATCTTCACAATGAAAAGTTTGTCTGGGCGGGTAACGGCAAGCCTCATTCGAAGCTTTCACAAAAGAATGAGAATAAAAATGATGAAACCGTTCCCTGTCCCAATTGCGGAGTTCATAATCCTAAGGGCGAAAAGCAGTGCAAAAGCTGCGGAATGAAGCTTATGGTTTTCGGCATTGACCTTGCTTCCGAAATCAAGCAGCAGAATCTTCAGGATACAGCGCAGCAAAGCGATAATCAGACAGAAATTCCTCACTACGAAGCTCCCTTTACCTTAGGGGAGGGCGAAGGCTTCGACGAGGAGAAGAACAAGCTGGAAGGTATGGTTGAAGGACCGTCGGAATATATGAAGGAGCATGAAGGTGACGCTTTTGAAAAAACAGAAGCTTCTGAAAATCCTGCACCTTCCTTCACGCCTGTTTCACCTGAGCAGATTGAAAGAAGCATTGTTCAGAATATAGAATCCACAGGCCACAGTGCTTATTATGACGGCTATGTTGATGGTATTCATGTTAATCTTCTTGCAACACTTATCGGCCCGAATGCATATAAATATATTGAAAAATTCAGGCAGCTTGAAAAGGGAAAAAAGGTGAGCTTCAATTGGGCGGCATTCTTCTTCCCCTCACAGTGGTGCTTTTACCGTAAGCTTTACAAGGTCGGCATTGTGATTATGACCGTTGCCATGCTTCTTACAATTCTTATCACACCCTCAGTTATGGAAATGTTCACATATTTCCTTGAATTTACCGAGACCTTGGATCCAAATGCTCTTATGGATGATGCGGCATTCAATGAATTTATCAGCAGCTACATGAAAGCAGTTACACCTCTTATGCTTTATTCATTTGCAAACTTTTTGATTTCACTTGTTATGGGCTTCACCGCAAACAGTCTTTACAGAAAGCAGACAAAGAAAACTGCAAAGGCTGTTATTCAGGCAGAGACCAAGGGTGAAGCGGGACTGATTATTGCAAAGAATGGCGGAGTATCAGTTTTTGCAGTGTTGATAGCTTATTTTGCTCAGCAGATAATGAGCTCAATTATTTCATATCTGATGTTCGGATTCTGATTCCGTTACAGAATATTATTTACAGTTATTTAATCTGTTTTACTTGACAAAACAGTAAAAATTAGGTATGTTATAATAAGCGAAAAATTATAATCTATTATTATAGATAAAGGAGAATATAATAATGCATTCATTAACAAAAGAAGCAAAAAGAGCTATTGCCGCCATCCTTGCAGTGTGGATTTTTGCCATGGGCTGGGTGCTGGGTGATAACCATGGTTTTGATGAAGGTGTTGAAGCTGCAAAGGCTGATTCTTCAGCTACTGTTCAGACTGTACCCTCAGGTGAAGAAACAACAACTGCAACAACAGTTCCTTCAACAAATGAAACAACAACTGCTCCTGCTCCTTCAGGTGCAACAACAATTCCTTCAACACAGGGTGCTGACAACAACACAACAACACAGCAGCCGACAACAGAAGGCAATGACCCTGCTTCACTTTCAAAAGAGCAGATTGTTCACAAGGTTAATGAGGCTGTCAATAAGGTTAAAAATGAGCAGAATATGACCTGCCATAAAAAAGAGGCAATTACAATCACACTTACCGGTCTTTCAGTTGAATCGGCAAGAAATACCGTTAATGATATCATTCAGGGTATTGCAGGTGAACCTGTTGATGAAACCATTACTGTTGCAAACGGAATTGCAACCTATCCCGACGGTACAACAAAGCCTGTTAAGGAAGCAATTCCTCCCTCAAATGATGCAACAAAGGATTTCAAGCTTACGGCTGACGGTGTTGCAACAGCAACTGCAACAAAGAATGGTGAAAACACGGTTTATACTCTTATTCTTGTTCCGGAGGATACAACAGCTGCTTCTCCCATTCCCACACATAATTCCGGTGCAATCGGATATCTTAATCTGATGGCTGTCAAGCTTCCCTCAATTGTTACAATCGTTGATTCAAATATGCATTACCCCGGTTCAACCGTTGAGGTTGAAGTCAACGCTGCGGGACAGGTTGTAAGACTTGTTAACAAAATGCCCATGACAGGCGACGGAACTGCAAAAATCACCCTTCTTGGTGAAGGTAAGGCTGAATTTGAAGGCGGACTTGACGAAAGCTGGGAATTCACATACTAACAGCGACGCTGTGGTCACACAGAATGTCACATAATCTTTAAAAATTAAAAGGCATCTGAATTTTAAACTCAGATGTCTTTTTTGTTTTGTCCTCTCCTGACTACTTTCTACTTAAAGTGTATTTACCTTCGCTTTTATGTACCGTGGTGAAAAACGGCAAGGTTTTATCTGTTCCTCTGACTCCGTACGCTCATGCCGCTTGGGCACTTACTTTTATCGGTTGTGATAAAAGTAAGCAAAAGCACGCTTTTTTGTAGACACGGCTTTTTATTTTTATAATATACCTTTAGTACGCCTTCAACAACAAACTACGAAGCGCTTTGGCTTCTGCTTTTTTATTACTTATAATAAATCCCGTAATCGGTTGCTTTTTATCAAACTTTTACCCGCCT
>JAFUQS010000094.1 GCA_017472225.1 Clostridia bacterium
TACAATAATCGTAGAATCAAGCTAAAATTAAATGGCTTGACACCTGCTATGCACAGATCTCAAGCCATTTTAGCAGCTTAATATTTAATTTGCACAAGTTTTTCTAAAAAACTTTGTCTAACTTTTTGGGGTCACTTCATTTAAGCTTTTACAATGGTTTTTCTGTGTTTAACTATTTGTTTTTTTCGGTTATTCACAGGAGATTTGTCTTCTTTACATTATAATAACACTTCTGAAAGATAGTGCTCCATGTTGAACTCATCAAGTCCACTGTCTTTTCTCAGATACAACGGGTGATGAGGGTGTCCTTTTTTTGAAATTGCACCCGATGAATACCAATGAGCGTCATATTTCATTGAAATATCCACCATTTCTCTCAGGCAATCCTTCAGATAGGGACGCATCTCAACAATTGTTCCCCATGCCGCCCAGACGGAAGGCTTTTCACTTTCATAAAGTGAAAGAATGTATTCAAAAGCCTTCATGTTCTCTTTGTGAAGAAGCTCGTTCAGTTCCTTGTCCATATCATCGGGCTTTGTTGCACGCTGAGCATAAACATTGAACATAATAAAGCTGTCATAGCCATTGTGAAGTGCAATCCGTTCAACGGATTTGAGTGTGTTGTCAAGGTCATCGGGGGCAGCAGTTGAAGGGTTAATACCAATGCAAATAAGCGGATTTTTACCCTTTGTTCCGAGTATATAACGGTATTCTCCGTAATGATTCGGAACATAAAGCCAATCCTCAACATTGTATTCAATATGGTTTTGAATTTCACTTGCCTTCAAGGCTTCAAAAAAGTCTTCAATTTCAATAAGCTGAGATTTTGTTTTCGGAATATGCAATTTCTCACATCCTTTTTTTATTAACTGCCTGTTTCCTGTTTTTCAAGAAAATCCATTATTTTTTTCGCATCTCTGCAGCCTTGCTCATACATCTTTGTCATCGGCTCATAGTCCCTTGTAAGAGTGTTCATGCCGAAGCAGTTTTCCGGCTCAATAACAAGAACCTTACCTTCCTTTTCCCATTGGGATACCTTGGTGAGAATGTCGGTGCAGCGATTGTGCAGATTTCTCATGAGTGCGAAAACCTCGGGATATTTTCTTATCCGTGACGAAAGGACCTTTGTTGCAATCATGGGAGTCATATATTCCTGCCGTGATTTTGTCAACACAAGAATTACCTTGTCACATCCATCGCTGAAAGCCTTTTCCACGGGAATAGGCTCTGCAACCCCGCCGTCAAAATAAAGCTCATTTTTAAATTCGGTCGGTTTGCAGACTCCGGGTAAACAGCAGCTTGCTTTGAGAATGCTGTAATCGTTTCTGATAACATCCTTGTTGTCGAAAAATTCTGCCTTTCCGTCTCTTGCTCTTGTGGCAGCAGCCTTGAAAATTACATCGGATTTGCTGAAGGTCTCATAATCAAGGGGATTTTCACCGCCTTCATTGCTGAGCACGGAGTAAACATAATCAAGTGAAATGTATGAGCCTGTTTTTATGAGATTTTCAAGGCTCATGTATTCTTTTCTTTTAGCATATTCCCTGTAAAAAGGGAGGGTGCGTCCCTTCTGCTTTGCAATGTAGGTAATCAGGTTCGCCGCACCTGCGGAAACGCCGAGGCAGTAGGGGAGCATAATATTTTCATCCAGAAGGCGGTCGTAAATTCCGCTTGTATAAACACAGCGCATTCCTCCGCCGACATCAATAATACCAACCATTTTTTCAGCCTTCAATCAAACGTAAAATAAGGGGAGCGTGTGCGTTGATTTTTGCTGTGAGAGTTCCCTCAATGCCTTCAGTTTTCTCTTTTGTCCAAAGGTTGATTCCCTCATATTTTTTCTCAAAGCCGTAGTGTCTGAGGTCAACAGAAATTTCTTTTTCTTCGTCTGAAAGGTTGAAAAGGGCAATAACATCGTTGCCGTTTTTGTCCTTACAATACCATGCAGCTTCATTTCTGCTTCTGAAAAGCTGACGGTTATCTGAGGAATACTGATTGATTTCAATAATATCCCTGTTTGTGATAACCTCAAGGTCCTCGGGTCTGTTTTCTCTGAGCTCACCGCCAAGGATAAGAGGAGAACGGAAAACTGACCAGAGAGTGAGCATTGTTTTCTGCTCATCGGGGGTAAAGTTTGTGTACCTGTCCCTGTCACCGAGGCAGGAGCAGTTTTTGCTGATTTTGCCCAAGGGAAGCATATCGCAGTCGGGCCAACAACCCTCTTTAACATGGGGAGCCCATTTTTCACAGCGTTCAAACATATTGAAAAGCTTATCCCAATGGTCCCAGAAATCACCTGTCATTCGCCACATATTGGCGTTTTGTGAAAGGTGGAAGGCTTCGGAAATAACAGCAGGTCCCGGTGAAAGTGAAAGCACCATTTCTCTGCCGCAGCAGTCGATAGCCTTTCTTATCATTTCAATTTCTTCCCTTGCGCTATATGGGTCGTGAGGCTTGAACTCGGTGTTTGCAATGTCATCAACCTTAACAAAGTCAACACCCCATGAAGCATAAAGCTCAAAAAGACTGTTGTAATATTCCTGAGCACCCTCTGCTCTCGAATTAACACCGTACATATCGGTGTTCCAAAGGCAAAGGGAAAAGCCCTGGGCAATCTGTCTTGCAGTTCTGTCGGTACCCTTCAAAGGAGTGTTCCTGTGAACAGCCTGACGGGGAATACCACGCATGATATGAATACCGAATTTGAGCCCCATAGCATGGATTTTATCTGCAATGGCTCTGAAGCCCACTCCGTTTGCAGAGGATGGAAAACGGTTTTCAGCAGGAATAAGTCGGGAATATTCATCCATGCAAAGCTCAGTGAAGTTATTATAGAAATTGCTCACAGCCTTTGGTTCATACCATTGAATGTCACACACAACATATTCCCAGCCGAAGTCTTTCAGGTTGTCACGGATATATTCCGCATTACCTAAAAGCTGTTCTTCGTTAACTGCGGCACCGTAACAATCCCAGCTGTTCCAGCCCATTGGCGGCCTTTGAGCATAAGTGTCTTTTTTGAGCATAATAAAATTCTCCTTTGGTATAATTGCTTTTATATATTTTACCAACTTGCGGTTATAAGGTCAATGTTTTTTGTTAAAATAGATAAGCTTTTTTCATTCTCTTGACTTTTCGGGTATAATAGTTAAAATATAAATATATTTTATTGGTTTAAAGGGTGAATTAACTATGAAAGCTATTATTACGGTAATCGGTAAGGATACAACGGGTATTATTGCAGAGGTTTGTACACTTCTTGCAAATCAGAAAATCAATATTCTTGATATCAGCCAGACAGTTATGGAGGGCTTTTTCACGATGACAATGCTTGTTGATCTTTCAGCATCATCTGTCAGCTTCTCCGATGTGAGCGACAGCCTTAAAGAAAAGGGCGAAAGCATGAACCTTTCCATCAGAATTCAGCGTGAAGACATTTTTGACCTTATGCACAGAATATAAGGAGGGAAGAAAATGCACAGTCAGAAAGAAATTCTTTCCACAATCAATATGATTGACCATCAGCATCTTGATGTCAGAACAATCACAATGGGCATTTCACTGCTTGATTGCTGCAGTGATGATGTTAATGTAACTGCCCGGAAAATATATGACAAAATCACCCGTCTGGCAAAGGACCTTGTCAAGGTAGGTGAGGATATTGAAAAGGAATTCGGTATTCCCATTGTTAACAAGAGAATTTCCGTAACTCCCATATCAATTGTCGCTGCGTCCTGTAAGCAAACTGACTATACCCCTATTGCCGAATCCCTCGACCGGGCAGCAAAAAAGTGCGGTGTCAACTTCATCGGTGGCTTTTCGGCTCTTGTACACAAGGGTATGACCAACGGTGACATCAACCTCATCAATTCCATACCCACAGCTCTTGCAAAAACCGAAAGAGTGTGTTCATCTGTTTCGGTTGCAAGCACAAAGGCAGGCATCAATATGGATGCAGTTGCACTTATGGGAAGAATAATTAAACAAACAGCAGACCTTACTGCTGATAACGGCGGCTTCGGTTGTGCCAAGCTTGTTATTTTTGCAAATGCAGTTGAGGATAACCCCTTTATGGCAGGTGCTTTCCATGGCGTGGGTGAAGCTGAATGTGTGCTCAATGTCGGTGTCAGCGGACCCGGTGTTGTTTATCATGCACTTCAGAAATGTAAGGGTCAGCCCTTTGATGTTGTTGCAGAAACAATTAAAAAGACTGCCTTCAAAATTACAAGAATGGGTCAGCTCGTAGCTTCTCAGGCTTCTGAGCGTCTCGGTATACCCTCGGGCATTGTTGACCTTTCACTTGCTCCTACTCCGGAAAAAGGCGACAGCGTTGCAAGAATACTTGAAGAAATGGGTCTTGAGGTCTGCGGCACACACGGTACAACGGCTGCTCTGGCACTTCTCAACGATGCAGTTAAAAAAGGCGGCGTAATGGCAAGTAACCATGTAGGCGGACTTTCCGGTGCATTCATTCCCGTCAGCGAGGATGAGGGAATGATTGAAGCGGCAATGAAAAATGCTCTCACTCTTGATAAGCTTGAGGCTATGACCTGTGTTTGCTCGGTAGGTCTTGATATGATTGCCGTTCCCGGTGATACCTCGGCTGAAACCCTTTCTGCTATTATTGCAGACGAAGCTGCAATCGGTGTTGTCAACACAAAAACAACGGCTGTCAGAATTATTCCTGCAGTCGGCAAAAAGGTCGGGGATATTATTGAATTCGGCGGACTTTTAGGCTCCGCACCCGTTATGCCTGTTCACGAATTTTCAAGCGTGAATTTTATTAACCGTGGCGGCAGAATTCCTGCCCCCATGCACTCACTTAAAAACTAACCCAGCACCTAATATTCACCTCCTTCAGGCGAATTCAGATGTGGAAGCCAAAAGAAAGAAGGAATTATAATGAAAATCATTGACATCATCAAGCAGGAAAAACCTACATTGTCCTTTGAGGTTTTTCCGCCGAAAACAAGTGACAACTTTGAAACGGTGAAAACTGCAACGGAGCAAATTGCTCAGCTAAGACCGGATTTTATGAGTGTTACTTATGGCGCAGGCGGCGGAACGTCGGAATACACACCGTCTATAGCTCAGAATATTCAGCAGAAAACAGGAGTTCCCGTTCTGGCACATTTAAGCTGTGTTTCTTCAACAAAGGATGAAATTCATAAGCAGCTTGATTCACTCAGAGAAAAGGGGATTGAAAACATTCTTTCCCTTCGTGGTGATATACCCAAGGGTATGTCCAAGGAGCACCTTGATTATCATTATGCTTATGAGCTCACAAAGGAAATCAGGGAATACGGAGGCTTTTGTATCGGTGGCGCCTGTTACCCCGAAAGTCACCCTGAAAGCGAAAACTCCTTCAAGGATATTGAATATCTTAAAATGAAGGTTGATGCAGGCTGTGAATTTCTGACAACCCAGATGTTCTTTGATAATAATGTGCTTTATAACTTCCTTTACAGGGCAAGAAAAGCCGGCATCAATGTTCCTGTTGTTGCAGGCATCATGCCCGTGACCAACCCGAAGTCAATCAAAAGAATCTGCGGAATTTCGGGCACTGCATTGCCTCAGCGTTTCATAAGAATCGTTGACCGCTACGGTGATAATCCCGAGGCTATGAAGCAGGCGGGTATTGCTTATGCAACAGAGCAGATTATTGACCTTTACGCCAACGGAATCAGAGCTGTTCATGTTTATTCGATGAACAAGCCTGATGTTGCGGCAAAAATCATTGAAAATATAAGTGCAATAATTGAAAAGTAAAAAGCTGCCACACCCTTTGGTGTGGCAACAATTGATTTGAGGTTATATATTATGATAAGTCTTTTGACAAAAGCAGCAGATGAAATTGAAGTGGACAAAAAACAGGCACTTCGCTTTATGGGCTGCAAGCAAGAAATTATAAGCGAGGATTTTGATGAGCTTTATAACGAATGTCTTGAGCTGTATCTTGCTTCTGCCGACCTTAAGGCCGTTGTGAGAAAAACCGACGTAAGTTTTCAGGACGGTAACAAGATTAAGTTTGACTTCGGAACAATTGAAAGCGAAAGTCTTAAAAAGAATCTCAGGGGCTGCAAAAGTGCTTATGTTTTTGCGGCTACGGCTGGAAGTGAGGTTGACAGGCAGATTAAAAAGCTGTCTGTTATGTCTGACGGCAAGGCAATGATTCTGAGCTGCATTGCATCCTCGGGTATTGAATGCTGGTGTGATTTTATAAATGATGAAATGGCAAGAAACAAAGTGCTTCGACCACGCTTCAGTCCCGGCTACGGAGATGTGTCACTTTGTGTGCAGAAGGATATTTTCGATTTTCTTGATGTTAACCGTAAACTCGGTATGAGTCTCACCGAGGCTCTTATGATGGTACCTGTGAAGTCAGTTACAGCTATTGTGGGCATTGTGGAGGAAAACATATGAATATAAGAGATTTACTTAATAAAAGAAGAGTATATTTTGACGGTGGTCTCGGCACTCTTTTGCAAAAGAGGGGACTTAAAGCCGGTGAGCTTCCGGAAATGTGGAATATCACCCATCCTGAGGTGCTCACGGATATTCATCTTGCATATTTCAATGCGGGAAGCAACATTGTTTGTGCAAACACCTTCGGTGCCAACAGCCTTAAATATGATAACCTTGAAGAAATAATAACTGCCGCAATAAATAATGTCAAAAAGGCAATTGAGCTTTTTGACGGTGATAAAAATGAGTGCTTTGTCGCTTTTGATATGGGACCGCTCGGCAAAATGCTTGAGCCGATGGGCGATATGCCCTTTGAAAAAGCCGTATCATTGTTTGCTGAGAGCGTCAGACTCGCCGAGAAGCACGGTGCCGACCTTATAGTAATTGAAACCATGAATGACTGCTATGAGACTAAGGCGGCAGTACTTGCGGCAAAGGAAAACTCCACGCTTCCGATTTTTGTCACCAATGTTTTTGATGAAAAAGGGAAGCTTATGACAGGTGCAGATGCAAAGGCAATGATTGCTATGCTCGAATCCCTCGGTGTTGATGCTGTCGGTATGAATTGCTCACTCGGGCCGAAGCAGATGCTTGAAAGAGTAAGGGAGTATGTGAAGTATTCATCTCTGCCTGTTATCGTAAATCCTAATGCGGGGCTTCCGAGAAGTGTTGACGGAAACACTGTTTTTGATGTTGATGCCGAAGAATTTTCCGATGTTATGAAGGAAATTGCATCTCTCGGTGCATCAATTCTTGGCGGCTGCTGCGGAACCACTCCCGAATACATAAGAAAAACAGTTGAAAAAACAAAGGATTTGCCTTTTATCCCGACCGAAAAGAAAAATTACACCCTTGTTTCATCATATACTCATGCAGTTGAAATTTCTGATGAGCCCGTTCTTATCGGTGAAAGAATCAATCCGACGGGTAAAAAACGCTTCAGACAGGCACTTTTGGAAAATGACATTGATTACATTGTGTCTGAGGGCATTACCCAACAGGAAAAGGGAGCGCATATTCTCGATGTCAATGTCGGTCTGCCCGAAATCAACGAGGATGAAATGCTTGTTTCCTCCGTCAAAGCCTTGCAGGAGGTCATTGACCTGCCCTTGCAGATTGACACGGTGAAAGCTTCTTCAATGGAAAAGGCAATGCGTATTTATAACGGTAAGCCACTGATAAATTCCGTTAACGGCAAAAAGGAGAGCATGGATTCTGTTCTTCCCCTTGTGAAGAAATACGGCGGAGCACTTATCGCTCTCACAATTGACGAGAACGGTATTCCTGAAACTGCTGAGGGCAGATGTGAAATTGCAAAAAAGATAATTGATGAATGTAAAAAGTACGGTATAGATAAAAAGGATATCATCGTTGACCCGCTTGCCATGGCTGTATCGTCAGACGAAAGCAGCGGAAGGGTAACATTGGAGGCAGTTCAGCTCATTAAAGAAAAGCTGGGTGTAAAAACAAGCCTCGGTGTGTCGAACATCTCCTTCGGACTGCCCAACAGACCGGCGGTAAACTCAATCTTTTTGTCCATGGCTTTTGAAAAAGGACTTAACTGTGCAATCATGAATCCCGGTTCGGCTGAAATGATGCAAAGCTATCATACCTTCAGGGCACTCAAGGGCTTTGATAAGGGCTGTGCAGCTTATATTGACTTCGCTTCAAGAATTACCCTTAAGGCTGACTCTGCCGCTTGTGTGGGAGCAGCCGACAACGAAAACGGTGACGGTCTTCAGTATTTCATTATAAAGGGTCTCAAGGAAAAAGCTTATGACAATGCAAAGGAGCTTTTGAAAACAATGAAGCCCCTTGATATTATCAACGGACATATTGTACCTGCACTTGATGTTGTGGGCAAACGATTTGAAGAAAAGACAATGTATCTTCCGCAGCTTCTCATGAGTGCCGAGGCAGCAGGCAGGGCTTTTGATGCAGTGAAATCCGGGCTGAGTACCGGAAAAGCTCAGTCAAAGGGCAGAATCATCATTGCAACTGTCAAGGGTGACATTCACGATATCGGCAAAAACATTGTCAGGGTGCTCCTTGAAAATTACGGCTATGAGGTCATTGACCTCGGCAAGGATGTACCGCCGGAGCTTATTGTTGAAAAAGCCAAAAGTGAAAAAGCTCATCTTGTGGGGCTGTCGGCACTTATGACAACAACTGTTGAAGCAATGGCTGAAACAATAAAGCTTCTTAAAAAGGAATGTCCCGATGTTGTAACTATGGTAGGCGGTGCCGTGCTCACTGAGAGTTATGCCGATATGATCGGTGCAGACCACTATGCAAAGGATGCCATGGGTGCTGTCAGAATTGCCGGGCTTGTTCTGAAAGGCTGACATAATAACCGAATTTTTAAGAATTTATAAATTTTATGCTACATATTGATTATTTACAAAATTTGGTATAGAATTATAATGTTAAAATAATATTAAAGGAGAGTTTAACAAATGAAGAATCTTAAAAAAGCATTAAGTCTTGTTCTCTGCCTTATCATGGTTTTTTCCATGACAGTTGTTTTCTCATCGGCTGCAAGCGCAGGTGCAGGCACTTATGTTCCTGATTATGACACAGAAACTCCCGTTATCGTTCTGCATGGTATCGGTCAGAATGATACATATGTTGTTGACGATGAAGGCAACAAGACCTATGATGACACAGGCGATGAAATCACAGGCTGGCCTTTGGAAATTGACATCAATGCAGCCCTTTCTGAAATTATCCCCAATCTTATCCTTTCTCTTTTCACAAGACAGGACAGCGGTCTTTCCGAAGCTATGAAGGAAGGCGCAGGTAAGCTTTTCTATGCAATTGAAAAGGATGACGAGGGTAACTATGTAAATAACATAGATGTTCCCTGCTATTTTGCACCCGTTTCAGAAATTCCCGAGGAAAAAAGAGAAATGTATTTCAACCGTATTCCTATTCAGGAATGTGGCGAAATCATCGGTGAGGATAACCTCTTCTTCTTTGGATACGACTCATTGGGCGATATTTCAGAAACAACTCAGAGACTTCACAGGTATGTTGAATTTGTCCGTGAATACACAGGCTCCGATAAGGTTAACCTTTGCCCCATCAGCCTTGGCGGCAGTGTTGCAGTGTCTTATCTTGATATGTTCAAGGAAGACCATAAGTACATCAACAAAATTGTATACATTGTTCCCGCACTTGACGGTTCAGAGCTTGTTGGCGACCTTCTCACAGGCAATGTGAGTGTGTTCACCTCCGATGACGCTCTTTATGAAGACCTTATGGTTACTCTTATGGGTGACACATGGTCCACATATCTTGTAAATATGCTTCTTCGTATTCTTCCTTCAGATGTTCTTAAGAGTGCGCTCAACGGTCTTCTTGAGGGTGTTATAGAAAATGTTGTCCTTAAGTCAACACAGCTCTGGGCAACCTGTCCCACCGAGTACTATCAGGAAGCAAGAGAAAAATGGCTCATGGATGATAAATATGCTTCAATCCGTGCAAAGGTTGACACCTTTATGCAAGCCAGAGCAAACTTTGAAAATAATCAGAACGATATAATTTCACTTGGCGGTAAGGTTTATGATATTGTATGCTACGACCTTCCCATGATGATTCCTCTCACAAAGGAATACGAAACCTCAAACACTGACTGCATCCTTCATGTTGAATCAACCTCAATGGGTGCAACAATTGCAGACCTCGGTACAACCCTTGGTGAAGGCTATGAAGCAGTTGGAACATACTGTTCAGATCCCTCACATGATCACCTTTCACCTGACGGTATGGTTGACGCAACAACAGGTCTTCTTCCCTGCACAACATGGTATTTCAAGGGTCAGTCCCATGAAATGCTTCAGTATAACGATATCTGCCTCAAGCTTGGCACTCAGCTTATGACTGACAGAAATATGGTTGATGTTTATTCAAACCCCGAAGCTTATCCTCAGTTCAATGGTGCAAGAATCACAAAGTACACCAACAGAAACATAGAAGCATGGGAGCTTGCAGACAAGTCAGCCATGACAGCAGATCAGATTGCCGCAGTTGAAGCTGCTATTGCAGACATCAAGGATATGGAAGCTGAAACTGTAATCGACACTGAAAAGTGGGCAGCAGCAGAAGAAGCACTTGAAAATGCACTCATCGCTGCAGGCGTTAAGGAAGCTGACGAAACATCATGCATTGAAACCATTGCAACAACAGTTCTCAAGGGCATGAATAAGGCAGTTAACAAGGTTTGTGCAAAGCTCGGCTATTGATTTTGAATTAACTTGATAAGGGCGGTCTCACCGCCCTTGTTGTTTTTATGAGGTGATTATGAAATATAAAAATATAGTGAAGGCAAGGTTTATAAAACGGTTGAACCGTTTTGTTGCCGAGGTTGAAATAAACGGTGAAAGGGAGCTTTGCCATGTTAAAAATACAGGCAGATGCAAGGAGCTTCTGATTGAGGGCGCAACCGTTTATCTTGAAAAAAGTGATAATGAAGCCAGAAAATACAGATATTCACTTGTGACGGTACAAAAGGGGGAAAGACTCGTCAATATGGACTCACAGGCTCCCAACAAGGCAGTGTATGAATGGCTTCGTAACGAAAGCGTGTTTAAAAATATAACCTGCATCAGACCCGAAACCACCTTCGGAAAATCCCGCTTCGATTTTTATTTTGAATATGAAGGGAAAAAGGCTTTTGCGGAGGTTAAGGGAGTAACCTTGGAAAATGACGGCGTTGTTTCTTTTCCCGATGCTCCAACTGAAAGGGGACTCAAGCATATAAATGAGCTTTGCCAATGTGTAAAGGAAGGCTTTGAAGCCTATATTATTTTTGTGGTTCAGATGAAAAGTGTGCTTTATTTTACACCTGCTGAAGGTCATGACCCGAAGTTTTCCGAGGGGCTCAGGAATGCGGCTGCAAACGGTGTCAGAGTTCTTTGCTACGATTGCGAAGTGACGGAAAATGAAATGGTGCTTTGTAATGAGGTTGTAATAAAACTTTAATTTTATATTTTGCTTCAGTGGAATAAAAAATATTGCCAAACAATGAATTTTATGATATTATTAAAAAGACTAAAGAACTGAAAGGCTATTTCTTATGAATATTAAGAAAAAACTGTTATATATTTTCACCCTTGGTGTTTTGATTTTGCTCACTGCTTTTTCATCATCGGCAATGTCAATGACCATGCCGATAGCTGATATTGTTTCCGACAATCAGGGCAGAATCCTTTCCGTTTCCTACAGAGGTGACACTGCTTTCTATCCCGGAAATTCTGTTGAGGGTGTGCTCTCTGCATGGCAAAAGGGTGCAGATATGGTAAGCGTGAGCGTAAGAAAAACCAAGGATAATGTTTATGTTCTTTGTGAGGATGAATCCTTGGGCAATGTGTGTAACGCTCCTTATGAAGATATTGGTGAGGCAACCTTTGAGGAAATCCGCAGTTATTATCTTTATGATAATACCGGAGAACTCACGGAATATAAAATGTCGTCCCTTCAGGAGCTTCTTGCAAATACGGATTTAAGGCTGTATCTCATTCTCGATATAGAGTGGGAGGACAGGGACAGCATTTATGAGCTTCTGAAAAAAGAAAATGCTCATCAGAGGGTGGCTCTCAGAACCAAGCAGAGCGCACGGAAAATTTCTCAGTGGTGTGAGACCAAGGCGGATAAGATATCCGTTATAGGTATATATGATGGCAATATTATCTGGAATTCAATTTCTCACATCAATAAATTATCCGAAGCGGGAATGACATTGGTACAGTATCAGAGTAAGAATTATTTCAATGTTATGTACGGCTCATGGACCACTGACAATTTTTCGGCAGAGGGCAAGGCAAGGGCACTCGCCCCCGCATATAATCCCGACCTTTGCGGACAGAGAAGCGACAGTGAAAGCGGCTGGAATGAGCTGATCTCAAAGGGTTTTACTGTTATTGAAACAAACAATGTTGAGGCTTTGGCGCAATACATTGAAAAGAACATGGAAGTGAGAAGCAATCTGTCCTCACTTCTGGAAAAGGCAAAGGCTGTTGACACGGCAAGGTTTTCGATTACGAGCAAGGAAAATCTCAGTGATGCAATTGAAAAAGCCGAGGCTGTTCTTCATGGCAGAATAAAATCTCTTGATGAAGCTGAAAATGCATATTCGAAGCTTATTTTCTATATGAATGAAATGAAAATCTCCGACGGAGAAGAGACAACCAAAGGCGCTCTTAACATTACTGCAGGCAAAATTATTGCAACAGTGACAGTCGGTGCGGCAATTTTTCTCGCTCAGGTTTTCGTTCACAAGCAGCATAGAAAAAAGAAAGATAAATAATAACACATAAATAAGGAGGAAATAAAAATGGAAATCAAAGAGAAAACATGGCTCCCTAAAGCGGAAACACCGGAGGAGGTCGGGGTCAACTCAAGGGTGGTTCAGGATTTTCTTGATCGCTCTCTTGAGCTTAATAAGGAAGTTCACTCCCTTATGCTTATCAGGCACGGAAAAATTGCCTGTGAGGTTTACAGAGAGCCCTACGGCCCCGAGCATAACCACATGATGTATTCGGTCAGCAAGTCCTTCACATCAACTGCTATCGGCTTTGCCATACACGAAGGCTACTTCGATGTTGACACAAGATTTGTTGACATTTTCCCCGAGGCAAGAGGGGATAAGCCTGATGAATACCTTGAAGAAATGACAGTTGAGGACCTTCTCACAATGAGAAGCGGTAAGTCTGTAAGCGTTTTCCTTGACAGAACAAAGGACCGTTGGTTCAAGGATATCCTTAATTCTCCCTGGATATCTGAGCCCGGAACAGAGTTCCTTTACATCAGTGAAAATATGTATCTTCTTTGCTGCATTATTCACAAGGTAACAGGTATGTCTGTTATGGAATATCTGAAGCCCCGTCTTTTTGAGCCCCTCGGCTTTTCACACCCCTTCTGGGAAACCTGTCCGAGAGGTATTGAAGCCGGCGGCTGGGGTCTTATGATTACAACTGAAGACCTTGCAAAGTTTACATATTGCTACAGTCAGGGCGGCAAGTTCGACGGTAAGCAGGTTATTCCCGAGGATTGGGTTAAGGAATCAGTAAAATATCATGCAGATAACAGTAAATCCAATCAGGATTCCGACTGTAAGGTTGGTTACGGCTACTGCTTCTGGAGAAATGCCGGCTATGAAAAATCATATCGTGCAGATGGTATGTTCTGTCAGTTCGGTATCGTTTTTGAAGACCTTGATGCTTGTCTTATCTTCACTGCGGGTGAAGTTCATGAGCAGGGTATGCGTGATGTTCTCTGGGAATACTTCCCCAAGGCATTCCTTGAAGAAAACAACGGTGAGAGTGTTGAAATTACTCTTCCGGCTTATGAAAGACTTCCGGAAAAGAGTCGTTCAGCTCTTGAACAGCGTCTTCACGGCAAAAGAATGAAGCTCAGTAAGCCTATTGCAGTTAACATTGCCGGTTATCCCACAAGCGTTGTACCTCTCACAGCTCTTTTCATGGAAAGCGACAAGGCGGGTAATATCAACGATGTCAGCTTCAAGTTCTATGAAAATGAAGCAGTAATGACATGGACAGAGGGCGACGAGGTCAACTCAGTTGAAATCGGACTTGACGGTGAATATCGTTGGGATAAAATTGTTGTCGGTCAGATTCCGTATAACACCTGTTCAACAGGCTGCTGGAATACAGACAGTGAGCTTGAAGTGCATATCCGTTGCATTGAAGCAGTTGCGGAAAGAATAATGAAATTCAAATTCAATGGTGACAATGTTGTTATGCGTCCCTCATGCAATCCTTCAACGGCTGTCATGGCTGAGACTCTTAAAGAAACCGTTAAAGATGTTATCAAGCAGCCCGTTGTTCAGGCAGCCGTAACAAAGGTTCTTCCCAAGCTTGTACCTCTCATTGACGCTGTTCAGAGAGGCAAGATCAAAGACTAAGCTTAAGGAGGCAGACATGGTATACAATATTTTATATATAGCAACAATAGTGCTTGAATTCGTAACAGTCCCCATTTTCCTGAAATACTATTGGCCTGAAAAGTGTAAGCAGTCAATGCTTTTCAAAATGATATCAGCAACACTTTTCATTATCTGCGGATACTGTGCGCTGAAAATCAGCAACAACAACACGCCTTATGCCACACTGATGATGTGGGGCTTTGCATTCGGTTGGTTGGGTGACTTGCTTTTGCATTGGCTTTCCGACAAAATGGCAATTTTTGTGCTTGGTGTTGTGTCCTTCCTCACGGGTCATGTTTTCTTCATCGTTGCATTCCAGAAGGCGATTGACACAACCTATCCCGGTCACAATACTTTTGAATGGTACGAGCTTCTTTTCCTTGCTCTTTCGGTTGCGGCAATTGTGATTTTCGCTCTTGTGAAAAAGCTGTTCAAAGAAAAGGCTTTTCTTACCTCGGGACTTCTTGTTTACGGTGTGGTTCTTCTTGCTATGTTTGCCAAGGCAGCAAGATACTGCATTGGTGAATGGGCTTACGGCACAAATGACCACATGGTAATGACCTTTGTAACAGTTCTCGGCGGTGCAACATTGTTTTTGATTTCCGATGCACTTTTAGGTTATATTATTATATTCAAGAAGCATAACAGAGTGCTGAGAATCATCAATATCGTAACCTATTTTGCAGCTCAGATTCTTCTTGCAAGCAGCTTGCTCATCGTAAGGTCAGCTTATCCGCTTTACAACTGATCAAATGAAATAACGGCAGACGGAAAACAATTTCTGTCTGCTGTTTTTTTAAAGAAAAAAGTAAAAAAACTTTCAAAAAACTATTGACATTCTCAATTCATATGTGTATAATATCTCTTGTTCGTTGCGGAATTGTGTAAGGGTAGCACAGCAGACTCTGACTCTGTTTGTCTGGGTTCGAATCCTAGTTCCGCAGCCAAAAATCGACAATCTTCGCAAGAAGGTTGTCGATTTTTTTTACTTACTACTTTTTCGCTATTCACTTTTCACTGAACCTTTTGCAAAGTAAACACATACTTTGCAGGCAATATTGGTTTTTTTTAAATCAGAATAATCTGAATGAATTTGAGCTGAAAACGGCAGAGATTTTCTCTGTCGTTTTTTTAGCTTTTATTTTAAAAAAATATTAAAAATATATTGACATTTTTACATTACTGTGTTAATATGACAACGAAATTAAACCACAGTTCGTTTTGAAAGTGTATTTAGAAAGAAGTTGATTGTTTGTCAAACATAAGAAGTGAAGAAGCAACCGCTGAATTGCACAGAAAAATTCTTATTGCTTCAACGGCGTTGTTTATGCAGAAAGGCTTTGAGCGTACCACCTTTACCGATATTGCAAAGAGCTCAGGTGTTCTGAAAAGTAAAATTCTTTATGAGTTCAGCAGTAAAGAGGAAATTTTAAGTCTGCTTGTGACAAGGTTCCTTGATGGTGTGACAAGTGCTTCAGACGCCGTTTCAGCAAAGCTTACCGATGATAAGATTTTAATTTACATCGCCAACGAGGTTTTGCAGATTTATATGGCGGAAATGAACGAGGATATGCGAAACCTTTACCTTGCAGGCTATTCAATGCCAAAGACAAGTGAAGCGGTGCTGAAAAGAAGAGCAGATATGATGTATCACATCTTTGGCAGTATGTTCCCGGAGCTTCAGCTTAAAGATTTTTATGAAACGGAAATCGCATCAATGGGCATAATGAGAGCATACATGACAGTTCCCTGCGATATGTATTTTACCGTAGAGGCAAAAGCAAAAAGGCTTGTAACGATGCTTCTGCGTATTTATAAAACCGAGGAAGCGAAAATCACCGAGGCACTTGATTTTATCGGAAAAATCGAATTTGAAGCAATTGCCGAAAAAGCGGTAAAGTCGGTTTTCGATGAGCTTGCGATACAAAAGCAATGATGCAGACTCAAGCTTTAAGAAAGGAGTGTCGATTACGCTGACTGAAGAAATAAATCAATGCTCCGGGGTTAAAAGGAGTCAAGCAAAACTTTAATATGAAAGGATTAAAACTTATGAAAAAAACATTATCAATCATTTTAACAATCACAATGCTGTTTTCCGGCTTATCGGTGGCGTTTTCTGCATCGGCAGCTAATATTGCTGCGGGAAACGGTGTTGGTAACGGACACTATGTTTACTTTGGTAACAGCTCGCAAAAATGGAAGGTGCTTAACGCCACAAAGACGAGCACCGATGCGGACGGTATGTGGCTTATAAGTGCAAACTCTGTGGCTACAGTAACAACATCGAGCAATGATTATGCATCCAACGGCTTCAAAACAAAATGCGATGAGTATTATAACGGAAATAATTTTTCCTCAGCCGAAAAAGCCTTGATAATGGCAACCACAAAAGCTCAGTATCAGCAAACATATACATATTTAAGAGGAATAAAACGCAATGATATAACAAGTTCCGCTTTAGATAAGGCATATATGTTTTTGGTTTCCTACCATGAAGTCAGTTCAGTTGAGGATTATTTGCCTGATTCAGGAAGTAATCGACTTGCAACAAGAACAGGAACAACACATGGAAACAATCAGAAATCTGTTGTTAACTATAGGAATGGCATTATGGATACTCATCCAGTGTCGGAAAAAAGAGAAACTTTTTACATTTACCCCTCTTTTAATCTTGATACATCAAAGGTTCTTTTCACTTCTGCTGCAACAAACGGCAAAACCGATGGACTCACTGCTGTTTCCAAATCGGGCAGCGAATGGAAGCTTACTCTTAAAGACAGCAACAGCTTTGCAAGTGGCGCTTCTGTTCAGAACACAAATCTTTGCCCGGGCAAGAGCTTTACTGTTTCTCACAAAGCTCTTTCAGCTGTAAACAGTGCTTATACAAATGTTACTGCTGCAATATACAGCGGTGATACAATGGTTTATTACGGTAGCATAAATACAAATAAAAATGCTACATCAAGCACTATCACTCTCCCGGCAGATATTGCGGCAGGTACATATACATTAAAGCTTTTCGGTGAAACATGGAACGGCGACAAGAAAACCGATTATGCAACAGGCACACCGTACAGCACAACAATCACCGTTAAAGACCATTCATTCAGCAACTATTCGATAATTGAAAGCACTGTAGGATGTACTACTGACGGTCAGAAAACAGCTTCCTGTGATTATGGCTGTGGTGAAACCAATACTGTAACAGCCGAAGGCTCGGCAAATGGTCACAACTGCACCTATGCTGCAGTCGGCAATAGAGTTACAGCAGTGTGTGGAAAATGCGGATACAGTGCAACTGCCGAAATAACAGCAACCGATGCTACTTTTACCGGTTCGCCTATCAAAACAGCAAAGGTTACTTACAGCGATAACTGGGCAGACGATCGCCCTGATATTGATTATAAAGACAACACAAATGTTGGCACAGCAACAGCATCAGTAACCGTTGGCAAACAAGGTGGTTCAAGAGCAACCTTTACAGTAACCTTTGACATTACCGCCGATTACACAGCCGCCGACAAGGCTCTCGCAGACCTTGAAGCAACTCTCGGTGATGATACTCTCACCGATGATGCAAAGGCACTTTATGATGAATACAAACAAACTCTTGAAAGCTATAAGGCCGACAAGACCACAGTTCAGAATGATGTAAACACTCTCACTGCAAATATTGAAGCTCTTAAAGATAATGTTGCAGACGATACAGCAGTTCTTCCCGATTATACAGCTATTGACGAAGCTTATGAGACAATAGTTGTTCCCAACGGCGATACTCTTACAGACGAAGCACAGGCAAAGCTTAATGCAATTGATGATGCTGTTGCCGAGGCAAAGAAATCTGCAACTCAAGCAGAGCTTAATGCCGTAGAGGCAGGCATTCTCGCAGACATCAAGGCTTTGACAGATGTTATAGCAGATACATCAGCACTCAAGGCAGACTACACAGAAGTTGACGAAGCATTTGCATCACTCGTTGTTCCCGATGGTGAAGAGCTCACCGACGAAGCAGATAAAGCAATCGAAGATATTAAAGCAGCTATTGATGCACTCAAAGCAGAAGACACTTCAAAGACAGAGCTTGATGCCGCTGACGATGATATACTCGCAGACATCAAGGCAGTAGCAGATGCTATTGATGACACATCAGCACTCAAGGCAGACTACACAGAAGTTGACGAAGCATTTGCA
>JAFUQS010000095.1 GCA_017472225.1 Clostridia bacterium
CCGCTAAAAACCGCTTGAAATAAGGAAAACGGCTTATCCCTAACGGGCTACACCGCAACCTGTTTCCAAACTTTCCTTTAGAGTACGACTCTAATGAGCCGCTTGGTTTAATTAGTTCCGTAAGGTATGCTATTGTCTGATTTATTTGTCTGCCTTTCCACTGCCTGTAGTCCGACAGTCGCTCCCGCTACAATCTGCTTTCAGAAAGAGAATTCCTCTTTACGTTGTATTTCTTGCTTTTTAAATGATTGTTTATTTTTTGCAGACTCCTTATTGTTTTATCTTTTCCTAACTACTGCCTACTGTCTACTGACCTCTGACTACTGTCTACTGACTACTGACCCCTGACTACCGACTACTTAAAATGTATATTGAATGGTTATTTATTTTTTTTAGCTGCTTCTTATGCGCCGGGATATCAACAGAAAAAAGTATTGTGAATTATTTTGTTAAAAAACCTTGAACATTTGGTTAAGATGGTATATAATTAAAGAACTGAAATTATAAAGTAATTCAGGAGGTAACAAAAAATGAAGAAAGTAATTTCAATTGTTCTTGCCGTAATTATGCTTATGGCAATGGCAGTACCCGCAATGAGTGCAAGCGCAGCGGATACGGTAGTCACTGTTTATCTTGAAGGCTACGGAAGCGGTCTTTATGATGCAAACGGCAAACATGTTTATCCCACCGATTATGACATTATGGGCAACCTTAAAGAAGTTCTTGATGACCTTCTCAAGGATCTGGGTAAGGGTATGCTTCTGGGCGATTATGACGATTATTGTGACAGACTTTATGATGCTCTCGCCCCTGCTTTTGCAGAAATGAAGCTTGATAACAACGGTGAAGCTACCGATGCAAACGGCAATGCCTATTTTGGCAGAGGTCATAACCCTGTAACTCATATCAAGCATTCAAACAGCAAATTCGATGGCGGTTACTATCGTTTCGATTATGACTGGAGACTTTCTGTTGAATATAACGCTGATTTGCTTGAGCAGTTTATTAAGAATGTAATGGCAAGAACAGGTGCCACAAAGGTTAATCTTGTAGGTCGCTGCCTTGGCGGTAACATTGTTTCGGCATACCTTGAAAATGCGCCGGAAGAAAGTCTCGCAAAGGTTAATAAGGCTATTCTTTATATTCCCTCAACTCTTGGTGTTGAATTCATCAGTGCTCTTTTCTCGGGCAACATTGTTCTTCATCCCGATGCAGTTGACAATTATGTGAAGTATTCACTTGCAGGCAACGATATCCTCGGTGAAGGTGAGGATGACAGCCTTCTTCAGGCTATTACAACAATTGTTGAGTTTGTTAATGAAGTATATATTCTCGGCTTCGGCACAGATGTTGTTGAAGAAATTGTTCAGGCAGTTAAGGATAATGCACTTTCAAGAATTCTCCGTGATTCATATGCTTCCTTCCCTTCATTCTGGTCAATGGTTAAGGCTGAGGATGTTGACGAAGCAATTGCCCTTGTTTATAACACACCTGAGCTTCAGACTGAATATGCAGGTATGATTGAAAAAATCAAATCATACCGTGATAAAGTTCAGCTCAATGCAGAAGAAACAATGCTTGAGCTCACCGAAAAGGGTGTGGACATTATGGTTATTTCAAAGTATAACTTTGCAAACTTCCCCCTTTCAGACGATGCTCTCAAGCAGTCAGACAGTGTTGCTTCAACAACTGCAACATCTTTTGGTGCAACAACATCAAACTTCGGTGAAACTCTTTCTGATAAGTACATAAAGTCGATTCCCGAAGAAAACCTCAAGTATCTTTCAAAGGATAATATGATTGATGCTTCAACCTGTCTTCTTCCCGAAAAGACATGGATTATCAAGAATCTCTATCATGATACCTTCCCCGATTCAGTTGATAAGCTCATGAATAAATTCATGACAAGCGAGAACATGACAATCAATACCTATGAGGAGTATCCGCAGTTCCTTAAGTTTGACGAGGAAACTGATACACTTTCACCGGTTGAAGGTCTCGACGAAGGTGATATCATCGAAAGAGGTACAATCAAGACAAAGCTCAGCTCATTGATGAGAATTATCACACTTATTCTCAACTTCTTCACAAAGCTTTTGAACGGTGAGCTTTCACTTGGCGGTCTTTTCGGCGGTGACGAAGCTGCAGCATAAAATATAATTGATTTCAGTGGGTGTATAAGACACCTATGTGAATTCCTTAAAAATCAATAGTTAAACATATAAAACCATTGTAGAAAGCTCAATGCTTGATACAATGGTTTTTGCTTTATCTTTTCCTGACTACTGACTACTTTCTGCTCAAAGTGTATTTACCTTCGCTTTTATGTGCCGTGGTGAAAAACGGCAAGGTTTTATCTGTTCCTCTGACTCCGTACGCTCAAGCCGCTTGGGCTCTTACTTTTGTCGGTTGTGACAAAAGTAAGCAAAAGCACGCTTTTTTGTGGATTAACCTCCGCAAAAACTAAAAATACCGAGTAAAGTTTATGCTACCTTTTACTCGGTATTTATTTCTGCTCACCGTGGATAAGAAAAAAAGAAATTTTCTTATCGGTATTTTCAGATTGCTCCGTTCTGCCATACCACGGCTCGGTTGCCGAACAGCTCTGATTAAAACAACGCTCAATAAAATGAACCGCTTGGTTTAATTTGTTCCGTAAGGTATGCTATTGTCTAATTTATTTGTGTGCCTTTCCACTACCTGTAGTCCGACAGTCGCTCCCGCTACGGGCTGGTTTCTGAAAGAGAATTCCTTTTTACGTTGCTATTCTTTCTTTTTAATGATTGTTTATTTTTTACAGACTCCTTATTGTTTTATCTTTTACTGACTACTGACTACTGTCTACTGACCCCTGACTACTGACTACTGGCTACTAACTACTGACCGACGACTGCTTAAAATTACTTGCATTATTCTTTGTATTGCATTAAAATAGTGGTATAGGAAGGGGCGGAAAGCTATGATAATATATGTGACACTGTTTGCTGCCATGTGTCTTTTCGGTGTGAAATTCAATTTGAAAAGGAACAGCCATTTTGACGATTATATGTCACCGGAAAAAACTACGGCGATAAAAGGAATTTTCATTCTGATTGTCTTTTTCAGTCACTTCAATTCATATGCGGATTTCACATTGAAGGGCGACCTGATTTACGAAAGTGTGGTAAAGCTTATCGGTCAATGGATGGTAACTCTTTTTATGTTTTATTCCGGCTACGGAGTGATGGAGCAGATTAAGAAAAAGGGCACAGGATATATCCGCACTCTGCCGTCAAAAAGAATTGCAGCACTGCTTTTTAAATTCGATATAGCAGTTTTGATTTTTGTTCTGATAAAAATTATTCTCAATGAAAAAATCAGACCCATGAAGCTTGTTTTGTCATTTACAGGCTGGGAATCTATGGGCAACAGCAATTGGTATATTTTTGATATACTGCTTTTATATGCAGTAACATACATTGCCTTCAGATTTATAAAGGATGAAAAACGGTATGTTCTTGGTGTGGCGGGTGTGACCGCATTTTGCCTTGGGTATATTCTGTTTCTTGCAAAAACAGATATCAAGGAATATTGGTGGTATGATACGGTGCTTTGCTACTGTGCGGGTATGTTCTGGTCGCTTTACAGAAAATATTTTGAAAAGCTGATTGCGGATAACCGCTTTGTTTATGCTCTTTCTTTGTTGCTTCTTGCTTTTGCGAGTCTTGTGACCAAAAAATATGATGAAAACGGAATTGTCAATATTCTTTCAATGCTTTTTTTCACTGCTTTTGTTGTGGCAGGGACAATGAGGATATCTTTTTGCAACAAGGCTCTCGTCTGGTGCGGGAAATATCTTTTTGAAATTTATATTCTTCAGCGTATACCGATGAAGCTGCTGGGTGAGTTCAGTTTCATGAAGGAAAATGTGCATTTATATTTTGCTTTGTGCCTTGTTATAACGGTTGTTCTTGCATTTGTCTTTTCCGCTTTAACAGGTAAGCTGTGGAAGGGAATAACAGCAGCCTTTTGCAAAAAAAGAAAACTGTTAAATTTCGGTAAAAATAAACCCTTAATACCTTGACGGAAATTATAGGTAATGTTATGATATATAGGATAAAGTCCGCTTTAGCGGGTTGAATTTAAGAAAACGAAAAAGGAGACGTATTATGAAGCGAATTATTGCTATTCTCGTCACACTCGCACTGTTTATGGGTGTTTGCATTCCCATGACAGCTCTTGCTGAATCCGGTACAGATGAAGCATACCCGTTCCGTCTTATTGTTCCCGAAAATTGGGAAATGGATGTCGGCGATTCAAGAACCGTTGATTGGGTAATCAAGGGTACCGAAAATCAGATGCTCACATGGTCAGCAGATCCTGAGGGTATTGCCGAGGTTGACGAATGGGGCAGAGTTACTGCTCTTAAAAAAGGTGAAGCTGTTATCACTGCTCAGACAGAAGAAGGTCTCACCGACAGTGTGACACTCAATGTTGTGGAAGAATCAACCAAAATGGAGCAGTCACTTTCCAAGGTGGACTATACTCTTGGTGCAGTTGCTGAGGGCGACAATCTTCAGAAGCTTGTAACAAGATATGAAATCGGCGGCAAGAATGTTCCCGAAGAGGTTACAGACGAAAGCAAATATGCCGAAGCTCAGTCGGTTACAACAAAGGATGGCGCTGTCTGGACAATTACCGATTACGGTGTTCTCCGTGTTGATGAAAATGCAACAAACGAAAGAGATAAAGAGCAGCGTTTCATGGGTGACAGATATTTCTATTCTGCTGACACAGGTGAAGGCAAGGTTCTTGCAATTTTCGATGACGGCGAAAACGGTATCTGGACTGTTATGGCAGAAGGCTATACCCACATCGAAATGCTTGACATCGACGGTACCGAAAAGGCTGAAATGATGAATGAGCAGACATGGAAGTATGTTGCAAGACGTGGCATGGTTTCAAATGCATATCTTATTGACGGCGAATGGGTACCCGAAGAAAGCGACAATGACGGTCTCTGGACCTCAATGTATGCAGGCGGCGAGCTCATGCGTTACGCTGTTCTCAAGAACGATCCCGATGCAACACCGGAGGAGATTGAAAACGCAAGAAGAATTGCAACCCTTTCAACAGAAGCAGTTCTTTTCCTTACATATGTTTCAATGCGCCAGGGTACTGTTGAAGCTTATAACAGAGCTCAGAGAAGCGGTACTGTTGTTGACCTTGAAACAGGTAAGTATTACACAAGCGAGGCAATGCTCAAGGGCGGCGACTATTCACAGAATATTCCCTTTGAAAGCCCCGCAACAATGTTTGACAAAATGAATACTGAATATATGCTTTACGGTAAGCGTTCATATGTTCAGAATCAGGAAGAAAACCTTAAGCTTTATAACACAGAAGGCTGGGCAGATCCCCTTGAAACAGAAGGCGATTATGCAACACGCACAAGACTTCTTGAAGGCTTCTGGGCAAGAACCTATTCCTTCAAGTGGGAAAATGATGATTTTGATTCCTATGCTTATTGGACACACAACGGTGACGGCACAGCAACAGGTGTTTCAACAAAAACATATTCCGACGGCAGTGACTTCCTTCTTCACGGTGAAAACTACCGTGGACTTGAGGTTGATGCAACAGGCGAAATCCCCGAGAGACTCTGGAATGACCTTGTAGGCAGTGAATATGATGTGGAGGATATCTTCTATAAGGGCGACACAAGCTCCGACGAAATCATCGGTCATGTTTTCCTTTATAAGCTTGCATATGATATTCTCGGTCCTGAGGATCCTGAGCTTGCAGCACTTATTTCAAACACAATGGATAAGTTCGCTCAGCACCTTGTTGACAACTCCTATAACCTTGTTGACGGCTCAGGTCAGCCTACAACATGGGCAAAGTTCTCAAGAACCTATATGCATAACGGTCAGGTTCTCGGCGGTGCACCCCTTAACACACTTGTTCTTCTTTCAGCATTCAAGGTTGCAGCTTATGTAACAGGCGACCAGAAGTGGGAAGATGAATACAGAATGGCAGCTCTTGATGAACAGTATCAGTACGCTGAGGTTATGACACAGGAGCTTGAAAGATATCAGCTTTCAATTCTTGAATTTGCAAACGATGTTTCTCCCATTCTCGGCTTCATTATCCGTCCTCTTGTAGGCACTGACATTTTTGACACTCTTTACAGACTTATCCTCAACCATTCTGACGAGGAAATGGCAATGCTCGGCTTCTATACTCTTTTCCAGCTTGAAGACGATGAAGAGCTTCTTGCTTATTACAGAGAAGCCCTTGAGGATTGGTGGTTCTCAATGAGCTACAGCGAAAACCCGCTCTGGTATTACATTTATCAGCTTGCTTACCCGAATGAGGAAAAGACTGACAGATACGGTAACAGCCTTGTTGATGTGGCTTCATGGTCACTTTCACGTCATCCTCTTGATCTTATCAGATATCTTGCAACAAATGAAAACCGTGATGATATCTGTGAGCTTGACCTTGACGATGTAGGCATCGGCGGAACAAACGAGCTTTCATTTGACCCTGACAAGTACACACCTCCCTTCTGGGATTCAGATAATGATATCCTTAGGATTGTAGGTATGGTATGGGGTCTTGGCAAGTATGAATTTGCTGTTGCAGCTCCTGACGAAAGAGCTTTCCACAAGTATAACGGTTCAACATTTGATATTGACGATGCTCACAACACCGGTGAAATGGAGGGTTCAACAACCTATTCACTTCCTTATTGGATGGGCAGATATCACGGTATGCTTGAAGGTTAATTTTTCGAATACACAAAAAATACTGTTGTTGGTGGCACACTTCCTTGTGAAGTGTGCCACAGTTATATTTTCCTTACAAGTGATGTTGCTGTGCAGTGATATAAGGTGCTTTTTTAGTAGTCAGGGTTCAATAAAAGGTACAATTACTAAAATTTTCTGACAACTTTATTAAATCGCCATGTTTCACATTGCTATATTTTTCTGAAAGTGATATACTAACCAAAAGAACTTAAAGGTAGGTGAAATAATGAAAATCCCTGCGATAAAAACCGACAAAACACTTCTTAAGGGCTCGGCAGTGTCTTTCTTGATTCCCCTTGCCGTTATGCTCTTTGGCTTTGCTTTGAGGGAAATTGCCCCATTCGGTGAAAGAACACTTTGTTCAATGGATGGCTTTTCACAGTATTGGCCGATGCTCGAAAATATGTCTGACGCTATCAGGAACGGAGAAGTGTTTTATAGCTTTAACGGAGCCTTGGGGTTTAATCTCTGGGCGCAGAGTGCTTATTACACAAACAGTCCCTTGTGGGTGCTTGTATATATTCTTCCCCATGGTGCTCGGCTGACGGCAATAAATCTTCTTGTAGTTTTTAAATTATGCCTGAGTGCGCTGTTTTTTTATCTGCGGCTTTATTTCACCCACGATAAGGCTGAAAAGCTGAAAAAAACACTTGTCTTCCCTTGCCTTTCGATTGCATGGGCTTTAAGCGGCTATATGCTGGCTTTCATAAATCAGCTTATGTGGACCGATGTTATCATGCTTCTGCCGTTGGTGGTGTGGGGACTTGAAATGCTTTTCAAAAAGCACAGACCTGCCCTTTATATAATGACCTTGTTTTTGTCTATGTGGTCCTGCTTTTATCTTAGCTATATGGTGTGCATTTTTGCTGTTTTGTATTTTCTCTATCTCACCTTCAGAGAGAAAATCAGCTTCAGGGATTTCTTATGTAAAGGTGTAATTTTTGCAGTGTCCTCAATTCTTTCGGCAGGTATGGCGGCAGTTGTGCTGATACCCGTTTTCAAGGCTCTCGGACTTACTCTTGCAAGTGATTTAGGCTTTGAAGGAACGCTCAGCTTCAAGTACGGATTTTCAGAAATGCTTTTCAATTTTCTGCCCTTCAGAAAGCCGTCGCTTGAATATGGTGCGCCGAATCTTTATTTCGGAATTATAAGCCTTGTGATTTTAATCTGCGGACTTTTTTCAAAAAGGACAGATAAAAGAAAAAAGCTTCTTGCGGCAGCCTTTCTTTTGTTTATGCTTGTCACAATGAGCCTTAACCTTGGCGATTTTGTGTGGCACGGCTTTCATTATCCGAACCAATTGCCGGGAAGACAGAGCTTTATTTTTATTTTCCTTGCCCTTTCATTTGCGGGAAGCTTTATATCAGTTTCAGGCTTCAGAAAAGGGACTATAAAGCTTCTTTGTGCTTTTCTTTTGTTTGAAATTTGCTTCAATGGTGTGGGGCAGGTTGCAAGTGGTATCTGGGCATCAAAAAGCTCATCGCTGAACCGTTATGATTCGATTATGAGCGAATTCACCCCGCTTCAGCAGGAGGCTGACTTTCAAAGAATTGAATTTGCCGATGTGAAAAAAAACAACGGCACTCAGCAGTATTCCTTCAGGGGTGTTACCTATTATTCCTCAACAATGACTGCCGATGCCTATAATTTCTTTCAGGCTATAGGTCAGCCGAGATACGCCAAAAATGTTAGTGTTTACTACGAGCAAAGTGACATCACAAACGCACTTTTCGGCATAAGGCATGTTCTGACCGAGAAGAAAACGAAGCTCGACAACGGTGAGGACAAGTACGATTTTACAATAACCGAAAACGAGAACGCATTACCTCTTGCATTCCTTTGCAGCGATGAAATTGTTGACTTTAATCCGGAAAATTATGAAGCCGGTGAAGAAACACAAAAGGCATTATGGCTCGCTTTAACGGAAAATGACGAAATATCTTTCAGCGAACAGGCGAAGGAGCTTCAGCAAAATGGTATGGAGATAACAAATTTTGACACAGACCTTATTGAGGGCAAAATAAATGCCGGAAACGGGGGAGTGCTCATGACAACTATACCTGATGACGGTGGCTGGAAAATTTATGTTGACGGTGAGGAAGCTGAAAAATTAAAGCTTGCCGATTATTTCTGCGGTGTGGAGATAACAGAAGGTGAGCATGAAATTAAAATGGTTTATACTGTGCCGGGAATAAAGTCCGGTACGGTGATTTCGGTGGTGTCCTTAATTCTGACTGCGGCGTTTATAATGATAATGAAAAGAAAAGCGGTTGTTTGCAGGAAGAATGGCAAATGAAAATAACATAAACTAAAAAACCATTGTAAAAAGCTGAATGAAGTGACCCCAAAAAGTTAGACAAAGTTTTTTAGAAAAACTTGTGCAAATTAAATATTAAGCTGCTAAAATGGCTTGAGATCTGTGCATAGCAGGTGTCAAGCCATTTAATTTTAGCTTGATTCTACGATTATTGTA
>JAFUQS010000012.1 GCA_017472225.1 Clostridia bacterium
ATTGTCAAAGACCTTTCCCGATTAGGACGAGATTATGTTTCGGTTGGTCATTATACAGATAACTATTTCCCTGAGCATAATGTAAGATTTATCGCTGTTAATGATATGGTTGACAGTGATGAGGGTGAAAACGAAATCGCACCTTTCAAAAATGTTATGAATGAAATGTATGCGAGAGATATCAGCCGTAAAGTCAGGAGTGCTCACCGTATTCGTGGCAATATGGGATAACCGCTTTCACAGCCACCTTACGGGTATATGAAAAGTCCTGAGAACAAGAAGAAGTGGATAATTGATACCGAAGCCGCAGAAGTGGTCAGGGACATTTACAGAATGTGTCTTGAGGGTATGGGTAATGAATCAATCGCAAGAGAACTACAGAACAGACAAGTTCTTATCCCTATGGCATATTGGCAGAGTAAAGGCTTAAACCGTGGAGGTAAGAAAACACAGCCGAATCCGTACAAGTGGTGTAAGACTACTGTTCAGAAGATATTGGCTCAACAGGAATACTGCGGTGATGTTATCAACTTCAAAACCTATTCCAAAAACTTTAAGAACAAAACCCGTATTGATAATCCAGTAGAGAATTGGAAAATATTCAGGGATGTTCACGAGCCTATTATTGACCGTGACACTTGGGAAACGGTACAGAAGCATACTGCACAAACAAAACGCAGAGCACCAAAGAAAGAGAATGCAAGAAAGCATATTTTCAGCGGTCTTATCCGTTGTGCTGATTGCGGTAGCAATATGAGGTATCATACAAATACCGTCAACAAGGATATACACTATTTCAGTTGCGGTAATTATGTAAAAGATACCCGTGGTACTTGTCCTGAAAGACACTATATCCGAGCAGATGCTCTTGAACAGATAGTTATCTTTGAGCTTAAACGCCTTGCAATAATGCTTCAAATGGACGAACCTCTACTAGTTGAAATCCTTGAAAAGAAAACGAACAAGGATTTCTATGATGAGAAGAAATTTCTTGAGGGAGAACTTCAGAAAGCTATAGTCCGTCAACAGACAGTTGCTTCGCTCTATGAGAAACTATATGAAGATAATGCAACGGGTAAGGTTACGGATGAATGGTTTACCCACATGTCCCACAAGTATGAGGTTGAGAGAGCAGAGCTGAAGGTCAGGATATTTAACCTGAGAGAACAGGTAGCAAATATGCAGACAGTTCAGCACAGTAAGGATATGTTTATCGGTGCGGTACGAAAGTTCTTGGATACAATCACAGCGCCACTCATTCACGAGCTCATTGACCACATTGATGTTTATGAAGCAGAGGGCAAGGGTAAGAACAAGACACAGAGAGTTGTGATTCACTACAACTTTGTAGGCTATCTTGAAATACCTGAAAATGATGAGCCTTGTTTCACGGCAGATACCCGTCAGGGAGTAGCAATAGGTTATATCTCAAAGCCTACAGAAAAGTCAGCATAAACAAAAAAGTCGCACTCCGAAAGGAATGCGACGATACATAAAATTATATCAAACTATATACAAAACTCTATTTTAAGCAAAAAAATTGAGTATTCACAAGTCAAATCCCTTATGAATACTCAATATGGTGCACCTGACACTTTCAAATCCGAACCCAATGCCGACTTTTCGAGGTCGGCAAAGGTTATGGTTTCAGTACAGTCTTTGAAGTTGAATGTGATTACCATTCTGTCTTCAAATAAGAATACTGAGTTTACAAAGTTATTGATTAAAGTCCTTCTGTGGTCAAGCTTCTTTGGGTTAAGCTTACGGAACTTGTAGAACCAATATAGAATCTCCTCACGGGTAAGCTTAGGTCTTGACATTTCTTCTTTCATAATCCTGATTGAAAGCTCACTCTTTTCGGCTTCAAGCTCTTCCATACGCTCTTTGGTGGTAGGTGTGATAATACCTTTTTCCATAGCGGTAATGAGATTGTTAATTGCTGTCAGAGTCTGTGCATATTGCTTTTGCAGTATAGGGAGAACTGTACTTTCCTTGTTAAAAGTTTCAAGTGCCTGGTCAGTTAAATATTCAATGGTTTCATCGTTCATAATGAGCCTGCGGATACTGTCAACAACAATATCCTCAATCCAAGCCTTTTTAACTGTTTTCTTGTCACAGCCTTTGTGATTCTTTACACTTACACATTTGTAGTATCGGTGTACAAACTTTGTTCTGCTTGTACCGCTTTCGCCAACCATAAGACACTGACACTTGCCGCAATAGAGCTTTGTAGTTAAAAGATACTCATCTTCCGCTTTATGCTTTGCAGGGGCTTTCTTATTCTGCTTCATTTTTTCCTGTACCAATTCAAACAACTCCTTATCAACTATTGCGGGAATTCCTCCCGGTGTAATAACATCCTTAAATTTGTATTCACC
>JAFUQS010000096.1 GCA_017472225.1 Clostridia bacterium
CGAGTCAGGTTTATGCTACCCTTTACTCGGTATTCTTTTCTGCTCACCGTGGATAAAGAAAAAAGAAATTTTCTTATCGGTATTTTCAGATTGCTCCGTTGTGCCATACCACGGCTCGGTTGCCGAACAACTCTGTTTAAAACAACGCTTAATAAAATGAGCCGCTTGGTTTCATTTATTCCGTAAAGTTTGCTATTGTCTAATTTATTTGTCTGCCTTTCCATTACCTGTAGTCCGACAGTCGCTCCCGCTACAAGCTGCTTTCTGAAAGAGAATTCCTTTTTACGTTGTTTTTCTGATTTTTTGATGATTGTTTATTTTTTGCAGACTCCTTATTGTTTTATCTTTTTCCTGACTACTGACTACTGTCTACTGTCTACTGACCCCTGACTACTGACCCAAGCCGACCACTTCATACCCGGCTTGTACAATTGCACTTCTGAGCTTGTCAAGAACGCTGTCATCGGTAAGCCTGATAACAACCTGTCCCTTTTCATGACTCGGAACAGCATATTCAACCTCAGAAAAAGCTTCAAGAGTCTCTTTCACCGTTTTTTCACAGTGGGGACACATCATGCCTTCAACCTTAATGAGAATTTCTCCCTCTTTCAGCTCGGTGGCATCAGGCTCATGAACAACAGCCTCATGAAGCTTGGCCTTACGCCGTCTGTCGTGCTTTCCCTGTCGTATATCGGCAAAATTCAGCCTCAATGCATTTGACACAACACAGAAGCTTGAAAGACTCATTGCTGCCGCACCGAACATGGGGTTAAGCTCCCAACCGAAAAGCGGGATAAAAAGACCTGCTGCAAGAGGAATACCCAACGCATTATAGAAAAATGCCCAAAAAAGATTCTGATGGATAATTCCGAGAGTCTTTCTCGAAAGTCTGATGAGTGCAGGAACATCACTGAGCCTTGATTTCATAAGAACAATATCAGCCGCATCAATTGCAATGTCCGTTCCGGCACCGATTGCAATACCTGTATCTGCCCTTGTGAGAGCCGGTGCATCGTTTATACCGTCACCGACCATTGCCACAGCGCCTTTTTTCTGCAAATCACGGACAACCTTTTCCTTGCCGTCGGGAAGAACTCCGGCGATAACCTCATCAACACCTGCTTGTCTGCCGATTTCCTTTGCCGTGTTCTCATTGTCGCCTGTGAGCATAACAACATGAATTCCCATGTTCTGAAGCTCTCTGATAGCTTCGGGGCTGTCCTGCTTTATAACATCGGCAGCAGCAAGTATGCCGAGAAATTCATTATCCGTGCAGAAGAACAAGGGTGTTTTACCCTGTTTTGAAAGCTCCTCTGCCTTTTTCTTCATTTGTTCGGGAATATCTGTAAACTCACTTATATAATTAAAATTTCCTCCCCGGCTTACACGATTTCCGATAGTGCATACAAGGCCCTTGCCGCTTATTGCCGAAAAATCGGTACACTCCTCTTTTTTTGTTCCTTCTTTTTCACAGTAAGTCATAACTGCCCTTGCAAGGGGGTGTTCACTTTTACTTTCAAGGCTGTAAGCCACAGAAAGCAGCTCATCCTTTCCGACACCCTCATTCGGTATAATATCCGTAAGCTCAGGCTCACCCTTTGTTACGGTGCCTGTTTTATCCAGAGCCACAATCTGAATTTTCCCCGCCTTTTCAACGGACTGCGCAGTTTTAAAAAGGATACCGTTTTTAGCACCCATACCGTTGCCCACCATAATTGCAACAGGTGTTGCAAGGCCGAGAGCACACGGACAGCTTATTACAAGCACGGAAATGCCACGGGCAAGTGCATAAGCCACATCCTCGCCCGCAAAAAGCCAGCCTGCGGTTGCTATCACGGCAATTGTAATTACCACGGGAACGAAAATTCCCGATACCTTATCTGCAATTTTTGCAATCGGAGCCTTTGTTGCCGAGGCATCGCTGACCATTTTTATGATTTGCGACAATGTGGTATCCTCGCCCACTGCAGTAGCCTCACACCTGATAAATCCGGATTGATTCACCGTTGCGGCAGAAACCTTGTCCCCCGCCTCTTTGTCAACAGGAATGCTTTCACCTGTAAGTGCCGATTCATTCACTGCACTGCTTCCCTCAAGAACAATACCGTCAGTGGGTATGCTTTCACCGGGGCGCACAAGAAAAATGTCACCTTTTTTGATTTCGGAAGCATCAATTGTGGTTTCTTCACCGTCACGGATTATAACGGCAGTTTTCGGCCGAAGATTCATCAGTGCCTTGAGTGCGCTTGTAGTTTTGCCCTTGCTTCTTGCCTCAAGCATTTTGCCCACGGTAATAAGAGTGAGAATCATTGCAGCAGATTCAAAATAGAAATCATGGTAACATTCCATAACCATTTCACTGTTGCCCTGAAGCTGATAATGAGTCATTGCATAAAGCGAGGCAAGGCTCCACAGAAAGGATGCGCCTGAGCCTAAGGCAACGAGAGTATCCATATTGGGTGCCCTGTGCAAAAGCCCCTTGAAGCCGCTTATAAAAAACTTACGGTTGATAACCATAACGATTATCGCAAGAAGCATCTGAGTGATGCCAAGGGCAATGAAATTACCTTCAATGAATGAGGGCAGCGGCAAGCCGAGCATCATGTGACCCATTGAAATATACATAAGCACAAGGAGGAAACCAAGAGAATAAAGAAGCCTCTTTTTAAGAATGGGTGTTTCCCTGTCCCTGATGCTTTCTTCTTCATTTTTTGCGGTCTGCTTACCCTTTACCGATGCGCCGTAGCCGGCTTTCGTGACGGCATCGATAATTGCATTTTCCGTGGCTGTGCCTTCAACAGCCATTGAATTTGTCAAAAGAGAAACAGAGCAGGAAGAAACGCCCTGAACTCCCTTCACCGCCTTTTCAACCCTTGCACTGCAGGCGGCACAGGTCATACCCGTTACATTATACTGAGTCATTTTTATTACCTCATTTCATAAGCTTTTGAATTAAAGCCACAAGCTCATCAACCGTTTCGGTTTCACCGTTTCTGATATCCTCTGAAACACAGGTGCGGATGTGACTTGCCAGGAGCTCTTTATTGAAGCTGTTCAGCGCCGCATTTGCCGCCGCAACCTGAGTGATTATGTCCGTGCAATAGGCATTGCCCTCAACCATACCCTTGATTCCTCTTATCTGCCCTTCGATACGGTTAAGACGGTTTATGAGAGCCTTATATTCATCTTGTGTACGTTCCTTTGTTTTATGACAGTGTTCACAAGTCATTTTTATCACCTCAAGAACATTATATACCCCCGAGGGGTATATGTCAACAGGTAAAAAAAGAAGGAGCTGTAAAAAAACTCAAGTTTTTACAGCTCCTGAAACTATAGTTTTATCTGAGCTTATTCAGTTGGCCGATTGACCGGGTCTTCCGCAACACTTTTTATATTTTTTGCCGCTTCCGCAGGGGCAAGGGTCATTTACGCCGACCTTTTTCTTGTCGTTACGTACTGTTCTGCCCTTTTCGCTGCCGTCGCCTGAGCCTGTTGTTGAGGTAACCTTTGCAACCTGCTCACGCTTAACCTCTTCATCGGTTTTGAACTGAGCCGAAAGAACGATTTTCACCGTATCGTCACGGATTGAGGATGTCATTTCATCGAACATATCATAGCTCATCTCTCTGAATGCGATAACCGGGTCCTTCTGACCGTAAGCAAGAAGACCGACACTGCGCTTGAGCTCATCCATGGCATCGATATAATCCATCCATTTAAGGTCAACGTTACGCAGGAGCATTGCTCTTTCAATTTCACGCATTGCCTCTTCGCCGTATTTTTCTTCTCTTTCATCGTGAAGTGCATGGGCTCGGTCTGTGAGCATAGTGAAGATTTCGTCTGCCTTCATCTTTTCGTCGCCCTTGAAATCATTTTCTGTTGTGAGCCAACCGAGATACTTTTCACGAAGTGAGCCGAGATGCCACTCCTCATAAGGAATACCTGCCGGGCAGAAGAATTCAACAGTGTCACCGATGGATTCATCAATCATCTTTGTGATAACGGGCTTCATGTCCTCACCCTTGAGAACCTTGTCACGCTGACCGTAAATAATTTCTCTCTGACGGTTCATAACATCGTCAAATGCAAGAACATTTCTTCTCACGGCAAAATTGTTGCCCTCAACCTTCTTTTGGGCGGATTCAACCTGCTTTGTAATCATACCCACCTCAATGGGCATATCGTTATCAACAGGAAGAGAGTTCATGATGTTATACATTCTGTCGCCGCCGAAAAGACGAAGAAGGTCATCCTGCATTGAAAGGTAGAAGCGGCTTTCACCCGGGTCACCCTGACGGCCTGAACGACCACGGAGCTGATTGTCAATTCGTCTTGAATCGTGGCGCTCCGTACCGATGATATAAAGACCGCCGGCTTCTCTTACCTGCTGAGCCTCATCGGCAATTTCCATTTTATATTTTGCTTCAAGCTCCTTGAATTTTTCTCTTGCTTCAATAATGTCTTCGTTGTCCGTATCACCGAAGGCAGTTGCTTCTGCAATAAGCTCCTCGGGATATTCAAGCTTTCTCATTTCGCTTTTTGCAAGGAATTCAGCATTACCGCCAAGCATAATATCGGTACCACGACCTGCCATGTTGGTTGCGATGGTAACTGCGCCGAGCTTACCTGCCTGAGCGACGATTTCAGCTTCCTTTTCATGGTGCTTTGCATTAAGAACATTATGCTTGATGCCACGCTTTTTAAGAGCAGAGGAAAGCTTTTCACTCTTTTCAATTGAAATTGTACCCACAAGAACAGGCTGACCCTTTTCGTGACATTTGAGAATCTGTTCAATGATTGCATTGAATTTGAACTGCTCTGTCTGATAAATAACATCGTTGTTGTCTATTCTTGCAAGAGGCTTGTTGGTGGGAATTTCAACAGCGTCAAGAGAATAGATTTCTCTGAATTCGTTAACCTCCGTCATTGCAGTACCTGTCATACCCGAAAGCTTTGCATAAAGACGGAAATAATTCTGGAAGGTGATTGTTGCAAGGGTTTTGTTTTCTCTTGCAATTTTAACATTTTCCTTGGCTTCAATTGCCTGATGAAGACCGTCGTTATAGCGTCTGCCAATCATGATACGGCCCGTGAATTCATCAACAATAAGCACCTGACCATCCTTCACAACATAGTCGATATCTCTTGTCATGATGCCGTGAGCTCTTACGGCGATGTTGATGTGGTGGGAAAGTGTGAGATGCTCAGGGTCACTGAGGTTATCAATATTGAAGAAACGCTCTGCCTTCTGAATACCGTTTTTGGTGAGAGTTGCGGTTTTTGCCTTTTCGTCAACAATATAGTCTGCGCCGGTTTCCTTAGCCAATTCCTCAAGGTCAACCTTGGAATCGGTTTCGGCAATTTTGTGGCATTTGAGGCTCTTTACAAAGCTGTTTGAAATTGCATAAAGCTCCGAGGAACGACCGCCCATACCGGAAATGATAAGAGGAGTTCTTGCTTCGTCAATAAGAATGGAGTCAACCTCGTCAACAATTGCAAAATTATGACCTCTTTGTACCTTCTGGTCAATATACTGTACCATATTGTCACGAAGATAGTCAAAGCCCATTTCATTGTTTGTGCCGTAGGTAATGTCAGCGTTATATGCACTGCGGCGTTCCTCTGTTTCAAGGCCGTTTACAATAAGACCCACGGAAAGACCGAGGAAGCGATACACCTTGCCCATCCATTCACTGTCTCGGCGGGCAAGATAGTCATTGACGGTAACAATGTGAACACCCTTGCCTGAAAGAGCATTAAGATAAGCAGGGAGAGTTGCCACAAGAGTTTTACCTTCACCTGTTTTCATTTCTGCAATTCTGCCCTGATGAAGCACGATACCGCCCATAATCTGAACAGGGAAATGCTTCATGCCCAGAACACGCCATGAAGCCTCACGGCAGGTGGCAAAGGCTTCGGGAAGAATTGAATCAAGGCTTTCACCGTTTTCGAGTCTTTCCTTGAATTCAGGGGTTTTAGCCTTAAGCTCAGCATCTGTTAATTTTGAATACTGCTCCTCCAGTGCGAGAACCTTATCAACAGTGGGTCTGATTCTTTTGATTTCCTTGGTGGAATAATCACCGAAAAGCTTTTTGAGTAAGCCCATTTATATCACCTCATTGTTTAATTTGGAGATTGGTTTTCAAGCGTATAATCATCTAATTGTAGCATAAATGAACGAAGTTTTCAACTGTTTGACCGATTATATATTTTCAAATTAAAATAAACTTAACAAAAAATCAGGCTGCGATGTGAACAGCACCTCGCAGCCTGATTATCAGTCAATATAAAGATCTCTGATTCCTTCAAGGGTTCTGATTGCAGAAATGGTGAGATTCAGGCTTTCTTCATCCCTGGGAAAAACAACAGCCTTCATAACAATTGAATCGCTTTTCCGCTTTGTCGGTGAGGAATCTGCATAAAGCACCTCAAGTGTGTGCAGATTTCCGCCGTACCTTTTGATGATTGCGCCGATTTCCGCCGCCTGCTTTGACATATTTTCAGCTTCAATATAAATATTCTTTGAAGGTGAGCTTCTTGCAATAAACCTTTTGAAGGTGTTAAGAGTGAGATAAATGAAAAGCGTTGCCACAATTGCGCCAACATAGTACCCCGCACCGACTGCAAGACCGATGCATGACACTGCCCAGAGAGAAGCTGCAGTTGTGAGACCCTTGACGGAAAAACCCTCACGCAGAATAGTACCCGCACCGAGGAAGCCGATACCGCTGATTACCTGTGCGCCGAGTCTTGTCGGGTCAACATTTGTAATGCCCTCATACTCCTTGAAAACAAAGGCTGAGGTCATCATAACAAGTGCAGAGCCCACTGCCACAAGAATATGGGTTCTGAAGCCGGCAGGTCTGTGAGAATGTTCTCTTTCATAGCCGATTATACCACTGCAGAAAATTGCAAAAACCAATTTCACAATTGCCTCAAGTGCATATCTGACGCTTTCAAGCCCGAAGAATGTCATAATTACTTCCTTCAAATCAGTTCTCCCCTTTTTGTGTTATTTACCAAAACAAAACACACCGAACGCTGTTTTCGTTCAGTGCAGATTAAAATTATTCTCATAGTCTCCGTAATTCAGTATACCACCATATTCAAAAAAAATCAAGCAAACAAGAGATGAATATATATTATTCAAAATTCACCTTGATTATGGCAAAAAATTGATGTATAATAATATGGACTAAAGAAATTTATAGCCGGGAAAGGATGGTTTTCATGGCAGCTAATAAGGTTAAAATCAACATCGCAGGTGCAGAATATTCAATCATCGCTGAGGACGATGTGAAATATGTACAATCCCTCGGCAAGGCACTTGATCTCAGAATGGCTAACATTATGAAAGCAAACAGCAGAATTTCCACAACTCAGGCTGCAATTCTTGCCGCCCTTGATTATGCTGACGAGGCACACAAGTCAACCTTAACGGCTGACAGACTCCGTGACCAGATCAAGGACTATCTTGACGATGCTTCAAGTGCAAAAAGCAAGGCTGATTGGGCAAGGCACGAAACTGAAAACATGAAAAAGGAAGTTGAAGGTCTTAAAGCAGAAAATGAAAGACTCCGTCAGGAGCTCGCTGCAGTTCTTAACACCATCAGCGAAAAAAAGTAAAGCAATATGAAAAATAAAATTGAAATTCTGGCTCCCTGCGGCTCTCTCGAAAGTGTAAAGGCAGCCGTTCGCTCCGGTGCCGATGCGGTTTACATGGGTACCAAAAATTTCAACGCCAGAATAAAAGCAGAAAACTTCGGTGAAGATGACCTCAGCGAAGCTGTTGACTATTGCCGCAGCCACGGTGTCAGGGTCAACATCACAATGAACACTCTCATCAGCGACGGGGAAATCCCCTCGGCTCTTGAAACAATTGAGCACGTTTGCCAAAAAGGTGCAGGCGTGCTTATTTTGCAGGATTTAGGTCTTGCTCAGCTCGTGAAAAAGGCTGCCCCGGAAATTGAAATGCACGCCTCAACTCAGATGTCCGTGCAAACTGTAAGCGGAGTGAAGCTTTTGGAAAAGCTGGGATATAAACGGGTTGTTCTGCCGAGAGAAATGACCAAAGCTGAAATTGAAAACATCAAAAAGAACACCGATTCGGAAATTGAGGTTTTTGTTCACGGGGCACTTTGTATGTGTGTTTCGGGTCAATGTTATATGAGCAGTATGTTCGGTTCACGAAGCGGAAACAGAGGCTTGTGCGCTCAGCCCTGCCGTTTGCCCTTTGCAGCAGAAAACGGAACAGGCTTTGATCTCAGTCTTAAGGATTTATCCCTCGCCCACAAGGTCCGTGAGCTTTGCGAAACAGGAGTTGACTCGCTGAAAATCGAAGGCAGAATGAAAAGACCCGAATATGTTGCTGCGGCGGTAACTGCAATAAAAAAATCCCTTGACAACGAAGCTACGGCAGACATTAACGACAAGCTCAGAGCAGTTTTCTCACGCTCCGGCTTTACTGACGGATATTATGAAAACAAGCGTGGCAGAGAAATGTTCGGCACAAGGCAGAAGGAAGATGTCACTGCCGCAACAAGCAAGGTTCTCAATGAGCTTTCAAGGCTTTATGAAAAGGAAACTCCGCTTATTCCCGTAAGGTTTTATCTGACTGTTATTGAAAATGAAAATGTATCTCTTTCGGTTTCCGCAATGGGAAAAACAGTTTTCGTTTCCGATGATTATATTCCCGAAAGGGCTTTGAATAAGCCCATGACAAAGGAAGGCCTTGAAGGAAGAATTGCAAAATGCGGAGGCACACAATTTTACCCCGAAGAAATTGAAATCGACCTTGATGACGGACTCATTGTGCCGGCAAGTGTCATAAATAATCTGAGAAGAACTGCCCTTGAGCAGCTCGAAAAACAACTGATAAGTGTAAAGCCAATCACCTTTACACCTGTTGAGCCAAAAATTACCGATGTTAAAAGATTTTCGCCCTTAAAATACCGTGTCAGGGTCGCTTCCCTGAATCAGATTCCGAAAAATCTCACAAATGTTGAAAACTTATACATTCCCCTCAACACTGAGGAAAACTTGGTGGAAAAAGTTAAAAATCTGCCCGTTTCCCTTGGAATTGAGGTTCCGAGAGGTATTTTCGGCAACGAAAAGGCAGTTGAAAACCGACTTTTAAAAATGAAAGAATGTGGAATAAGCATTGCATATTGCAGCACAATTGATGCAGTTGCAATTGCAAAAAAGCTCGGCTTTGAAATTCACACAGGCTTTTCAATGAACATTTTCAACAGCCTTTCTGCAGGCGTTCTGGAAAGCTTAGGTGTAAAGGAAATAACCTTGTCACCCGAGCTTACACTTAAACAGGCAGCCGCAATCGGCACAAGTGCCAAAAAGGGGCTCATCGGCTATGGCAGACTCCCTCTTATGCTCACAAGAAACTGCCCGATAAGAAACGGCAAGACCTGTGACGAGTGTAAATCCAACAGCTTTCTTACTGACCGTATGAATAAAAAATTCCCCGTGGTCTGTTCATGGGGCTGCAGCGAAATTCTCAACAGTCAGCCGATTTATATGGGCGACAGATTAAACGAAATTGAAAACATGGATTTCATCACTTTTTATTTCACAAAGGAAAAGCAGGAGCTTTGTGATGCCGTTCTCGATGCTTACCGTAAAGGTAAAGGTGTAAAGGGCGATTTCACAAGGGGACTTTATTACAGAGGTGCTCTGTAATATTAAAAAATATCGATTGCGAAAGGAAGAAAACAGAATGTCAAAGCGTAACGAATATTTATCCTGGGATGAATATTTCATGGGGATTGCGATGCTGTCCGCATACAGAAGCAAGGACCCCAACACTCAGGTCGGTGCCTGCATTGTCAATGACAAAAACCGTATTATGTCAATGGGCTACAACGGATTCCCGATGGGCTGCAGTGACGATGAATTCCCCTGGGAAAGAGAAGGCGATGTTTACAACACGAAATATGCCTATGTCTGCCATGCAGAGCTTAACGCAATTCTCAACAACAGAGGCACTTCTCTTGAAGGCTGCCGAATTTATGTTGCTCTTTTCCCTTGCAACGAATGTGCAAAAGCAATCATTCAAAGCGGTATAAAAGAGGTTGTTTATCTTTCGGATAAATATGCTGACACGCCAACCACAAAAGCATCAAAAAGAATGTTCCATGCAGCCGGTGTGAAGCTGACAAAGATTACACCGAAAAAGAATTCCGTGCTGATTGATTTTGATGAATCGAAAATATAAAAACAAACGCAGAGCATACAATGTTCTGCGTTTATTCTTTATGACGGTGCTTCTTTCACCGTCTTTTTTTATTCAATTGATTCGGCTTCAATAATATTGCCTTCGCCTTTTTCATAAGCAATTGTGATTTCGTCACCGATCTTCATTATCACAACCCCTTCAGCCTCGGAAGCCTTGATTGAATAGTAAACTCCCTTGCTGTCAAGCTCAATGAAATATACGCTGTTGCCGTCAATGACCGCCGTACGGATATCCGATACGGTACCCTTGACCTCGGCAAGCTTAATCTGTTCATCGTTTTCAATGTTTTCATTGTTCTGTGTTGCATCCTCAATTTTGTCAATGTCAACATTGATGTTGATATTGTTCTGTTTAAGAGAATTCACATAAGCCTCAGTACATTCGGAAATTTTTTCACCGGTTACAACAACCTGATAGTTCTGAACATTAACCATTGCATAACGCTTTACAAGGTCACCCGAGTCCTTAAGTGTCATAAAGTAGGTGGGCTGACCGTTGATGTTGAGAAGAATGGGGAAGGTTGCTTCATACTTATAGTCCTGAACAGCACCCTGAGCAGAAATCTGAGCCGAATATTCCGTAGCACCCGATACATCATAGAAGGATGCATCCTTCGTTCTCATGTTGATAAGAACAAAGCCGATGATAGCCTGGTCATTACCTGCGGAGGTAACACCTGTATACATATAAACATCATCACCCTGAGCCAGGAAGTTTTCGCCCTGAGTTGCCATTCTTACGCCGTCCTGACCGATGATGGAGTTGATGAAGCCTTTCTGATACTGACCGTAGTAATTGAACTGCTCAACAAGAATATCTTCGGAATAAATGCCGTCAATCCACTGAAGGTTGTCACTGTTTTTAACCTCGTCTACAGTGTATTCAATCATTTCGCCTGTGATGGCATCAACCATAACAACACCGATAACATCAGTGCCGCCGAAAAGACCGATTGTCTTATCAAGCACAGGGCAAAGCCAGAAGGGTCTGCCTTCTTCATCAATTTCAAAACGAGGAGTATCAAAAATATAAGTGGGATATGCAAAACGGACATGGCGCATCAGATATTTGCCGAAATGCTCGTTTGTTGAATATCTGATGTATTCACCCTCAGGGAGAGTCACAAGCTCCGCCTTCTGTGTTACCATGTTGACAACAACATATCCGGGAAGACCTGTTGAAGTGTTTTTAAGCCACTTGAAAACATCACCGTAAGCAAGAGTGGTAACCTTAACAGGATTGTTTTTATAGTTAATCTGTGTGAACTCGGTTGAAATTTCAAACTGCGAAACCTTTCCGATTGCTGCAAGGTCACCGAGGGTACGGTTTGCAAGAACACTTGCCGCTTCCGTATCAAGAACGGGAACTGAGGAGAAATCTGTTTCCTGAATGTCACTTGCAAAGCTTTTTGTTTCGTCAACCGAAATAATTTCACTGTAGGTTTTTGCTCTGAAAAATACAGAAGAAATCACCATTCCGATGCCGACAATAACAACAAGTATACCTGCAATAATTATTGGCACGATTGATTTTTTCTTGACATATTCAACATATTCAGGCCTTGCCACGGCACCGCTTGTTAAAACAAGCAGAAAAACAAAAATTGCCAGAACAACACCGAAGTACATATAAGTGTCAGTGCTTTTAAAATTGAGAGGGGGAAGCATAAAATAATAAGCAACGATTGCTCCTATTACGGTTCCCACGATGCTGATGATAAGCTTAAGTCCGGCTTTATCGGGCACAAGGTAAGCTGACTTGCCCTTACCCTTACCTGAGCCGCCTTTTCCGCCGAAATCCACCTTGATAGGTTCCATATCATTCAACTCCTTTTCAGTTATTTTTTATGGAATTACCTTGTATTATACATTTATTTCCAATAAAAAGCAATAGCCATACAAGCTGATTGTTGTTTAATGCTCCGCTTTTAAAATACCTACTTCTAAAAAGCGGGGGTGAAAATATACATAAAAGTGAAAAACTTCTGTTTGCTAAAGGCACTCCTGAGATTTCATCCACCTTACGGAAACCAAATATCTCTTACGGAATTATCATTATTAAAGATTCTCTCAACATAAATTTACATTGCACATCTGTAAATTGTGTAGTGACAACGCCGTGTGAGATGATGGCAATGCGGCGCAAAGATTGGAAATCAATTTTAAGTGAGGCAAACTTTAAATCATTCAATGAACATTCAAGAAAACCAACAAGTCAATATTTGTGACGCAGAAGATCGTAAAGATAAAGAAGTTCTCTTTATGCAAAAATAGTACCGACCCACAGCACCCGAAGAGCGCTTTGCTTCCTTTGTCGCTCAGGACAAAGGAAGTGCCCAAGCGGCACGAGCGTACGGACACAGTGGAAAAGCTGAAACCCAAAATTAAAATACCGCCTTCTTAAAAGCGGGGTAAAAATACACCCCAAGAAAAAAACGAAACAAAAAACAACCGTGCATTCCGAAGAATACACGGTTGAATGAATTTTTTAATTCAAGCTCTGAACTTATGCAAGCTCTGCGAAGTACTTGATTGTACGAACCATCTGGCTTGTGTATGAGTTTTCGTTGTCATACCATGCAACAACCTGAACCTGATAGAGACCATCGCTGATCTTTGTTACCATTGTCTGAGTTGCATCGAAGAGTGAGCCGTATCTGATACCAACGATATCTGATGATACGAGGGGTTCTTCTGTGTAGCCGTAGCTTTCGTTTGAAGCAGCCTTCATAGCAGCATTGATGCCTTCAACTGTAACATCGTCGCCCTTAACAACTGCAACAAGGATTGTTGTTGAGCCTGTGGGAGTGGGAACTCTCTGAGCTGAGCCGATAAGCTTGCCGTTGAGTTCGGGAATTACAAGACCGATAGCCTTAGCAGCACCTGTTGAGTTGGGAACGATGTTTGCAGCAGCTGCACGAGCTCTTCTGAGGTCACCCTTTCTGTGAGGACCGTCAAGAACCATCTGGTCGCCTGTGTAAGCATGAACAGTTGTCATGATACCGCTCTGGATTGCTGCATAATCATTGAGAGCCTTTGCCATGGGAGCAAGGCAGTTTGTTGTGCAGGAAGCAGCGGAGATGATTGTATCTTCAGCTGTAAGAGTACCTTCGTTAACTGAGTAAACGATTGTGGGAAGATCGTTACCTGCGGGAGCAGAAATAACTACCTTCTTAGCACCTGCATCGATGTGAGCCTGAGCCTTTGCCTTTGAGCAGAAGAAACCTGTGCATTCGAGAACAACGTCAACACCGATTTCGCCCCAGGGAAGCTCTGCAGGATTGGGGTTAGCATAGATGATGATTTCCTTGCCGTCAACTGTGATTGAGTTTTCACCGGCAACTACTTCGTGACCGTCATATCTGCCCTGAGCAGTGTCATACTTGAGAAGGTGTGCAAGCATCTTGGGGCTTGTGAGGTCGTTGATAGCAACAACTTCATAACCTTCTGCACCGAACATCTGACGGAAAGCAAGACGACCGATACGACCGAAACCGTTAATAGCAACTTTTACTGACATAATGATTTACCTCCAATAGTTAAATTGAAAATTAAATTTTTACCTTTAATATATTACCCGATTTGTCTGAATTTTTCAACCTTTTTATGAAAGATTTTCTAATATTTGTTATGTTCAACAAAATCTGTGATTTTCAGAACATTTTTGGTATAACACTTACTAAAATTCAACTTCCCGTGAAGCTTAACGGACACAAATAAAACCTGTTTTTTCATTCTGATTATCCGTTAAGTCCGAGCTCTTGCATTTTTGTCCTCAGTGCCTGAAAATCCGAAAGTGCCGCAGGATTGTTTGCCGGATTTCTCAGAAGTGCCGACGGATGGAATGTACCCATGAAAAGTATTCCGCCCTTTTCAATGAACTGCCCATGCTGAGCAGTGACCCTGAAATCAGGTGAAATAAGCCGTTGAGCCGCAATTCTTCCGAGGCAGACTATAATTTCAGGCCTTATTATTCTCACCTGTTCACGAAGCCATTTTATGCATATATCCTGTTCCTCCGGCTTCGGGTCACGGTTCTGCGGCGGGCGGCACTTTACGATGTTCGCAATATATACATTCTCTTTTCTGTCAAGGTCGATAAGCTCAAGATATTTATCAAGAAGCTGACCGCTTCTTCCCACAAAGGGCTCACCCTGAATATCCTCCTGCTCACCGGGGCCTTCACCCACAAGCATCACCCTTGAAGATGGGTTTCCCACACCGAACACCACCTGTCGTGCGCCTTCTCTCAGTTGACAGTTACGGCAGCTCAGACAACTGCTTTTAAGTTTTTCCATATCAAGCTTCTCCTTTCAGGAAGATTATCCTGACTATATTTTAACATAAATTTATATTTTTTCAATTTGGTTGTTGAATTTAATATAAATATGTTGTAAAATATGTTTTGTATCAATATACATAAATTATTGGAGGAAAGTTAAAATGAACAGACCTGTTTTAGTTGAAACATCAGCAAGACACATTCACGTAAGCCGCAGAGTGCTTGATATCCTTTTCGGTGAAGGCTATGAGCTTACAAAGAAAAAGGACCTTTCACAGCCCGGTCAGTATGCCTGTGAGGAAAGAGTTCAGGTTATCGGCCCCAAAGGAAGCTTCCCCGGCGTATCCATTCTCGGACCCGTACGCCCCGAAACTCAGGTTGAGCTTTCAGCAGGCGATGCACGTTCAATCGGTGTTAAGGCTCCCATCCGTGAAAGCGGCGACCTTGAAGGAAGCGGCGGATGTAAGCTCGTTGGCCCCAAGGGTGAGGTTGAGCTCAATGACGGCGTAATTATCGCAAAAAGACATATTCACATGACACCTGCAGATGCAGAAAAATACGGTCTTGAGGACAAGCAGATTGTATCCGTTAAGGTTGATTCCGACGGACGTGCTCTCATCTTCGGCGATGTTATCGTAAGAGTAAGCCCCTCTTATGCACTTGCAATGCACATCGACACCGATGAAAGCAATGCAGCATCATGCGCACCCGGCATGGAAGGCGACATTATCTGAATCTGATTTTTGCTTTGGGCTGTCTCACTGTTGTGACAGCCCTTTAATTTTATCACAAGACGGTGATAAAGGCTTACGGCAGTCGGACATTGAGGCATATCGTGTTCGGCTCCCGACAACTCAGGATTACAAGCGTAATCCGAACGGGAAAGGAGAGCTTTTTTTATGAAAAAAATACTTCAACGTGCGGCAATATGCATCTGTGTTCTGTTTTTTGTTTCAGCCGCCGCTTTTGTGGGAATAATGCTCAATTACGAAAAGCTCTTCCCCGAGGTAACAACTGTTCAGGAAACCACAACAGAAGCTGCCACCACAACCGTACCCGAAACAACAAAAGCAGAGCCAACAGCAGTTCAGACAACGCAAAAGCCTGTTATTGATTTTGAGGACATTTCTGTTATTGATGTTTATCCCCTGTCCCTTGCAAGCGGCTCATGGGATGTCAAGCACTGCCAGGGTATTGCAATTGACAAGAAAAATCAATTCATTTATTATTCCTATACCCATACCTTTGTAAAGTGTGATTTTGCAGGTAATGTTCTGGGAACAATAACGGGAATCAAGGGGCATCTTGGTGACATCTGCTTCAACGAGGAGGACGGAAGGGTTTACGCTTCACTCAATGCACCGTCAAAAAGGGCACTTTATATTGCAATAATCGATGTTGACAACCTTGATGAAATCGGTCTTAAGGCGGTCAAATGCGGTCTTATCCGTACGGTGCATCTTCATGAGGTCTGGAACGACCGACACACCACCGTTTCCCTTGAAAGCGGCGATGTTCAGCAAAGGTACGGTGTAGGCGGAACTGACGGAGTATGCTTCGGTCCCTCATTTATGACAGGCGAAGGGAATTATCTGACCGTCGGCTGCGGAACAAAAATTCAGCCTGAACGGCCCGACAATGATTATCAGGTAATTCTGCAATATGATGTTACTGCATGGTGGAATGTTTACGCCCAGCCACTCAGTTATAAGCAATACCACCACACCGGGCCATATACCCATGACGGAAAGTATTTCGTTTACACGGGACACACAACAAGCGGCATTCAGACCATGGTTTATTTTGACGAATTGAATATGTGGCTTCTGAGTGTTTATCCCACAAGAAAAAAGCAGTTCAACCCCTATACTCTTTTCGTCATTGACGGAGATGTCAAGCCCTATAAAGCCGAGCTTATCGGTCAGCCCGAAAAGGATGAGCAATATGTTCTCACGCTTTACAGTGACGGTGATTATGACAAAAAGCACGGAATTTACGGCTGGTATTCCACCAACGGCAACAAGGGTATTGAATATATGGGCGACGGACTTTTTTATGTCATTCACCCCTTCAAAACATGGTATAAAACCCAGACAGCCGTTGCCTATCTTTATGTATGGGATCCGAGTCAGGAATCCCCCTTCACCCTTGCGGCAGCAGTGCCGAACGATTATACCATTTCAAAAAATGCAACAAAAACGGTAAGGAGCGAACAATGAACAGTAACTTTTTTGCAATGCACGGAAGAATGAAATATATCAACCGTTGGGCACTCATGCGAAACACAAGGCCTGAAAACATCAGCGAGCACAGTGGTGATGTTGCAGTTATCGCCCATGCACTTTCGGTTATCGGAAACATCCGTTTCCAAAAAAGCCTTAACGCTGAAAGAGCTGCCTTTTTGGGGCTTTATCACGATATGCCCGAAATCATTACAGGCGATATGCCCACACCGGTGAAATATCACAGTGAACAAATGAAAAAGGCTTATGCCGAGGTTGAGGACATGGCAAGCGAGAAGCTTCTTTCCATGCTCCCTGATGATATGAGAGAATATTATGAAAGTGCTTTTTTCAAAAAGGAAGAAGACGAATATCTTTGGAAATTGGTTAAGGCAGCAGACAAAATCTCTGCCCTTATCAAGTGCATTGAAGAAAAGAAAGCAGGAAACAGTGAATTCATAAAGGCACTTGAAAGCACACAGAAGGCAATTGAAGATATGAAGCTTCCCGAAGCTGATGAATTCATGAAAGAATTTATTCCCGCATTCTATCTGAGCCTTGATGAACAGAATTCATAAGATAAAAAGGGAGATGAAAAAGACAAATCCCCTGTTAACGCCCTGAAAATCAAGCAGTCAAATATGTAAACCATTGTAAAAAGCTGAAAAATGCTTGATACAATGGTTTTTGTTTTACCTTTTTCCTGACTACTGACTACTTTCCACTTAAAGTGTATTTAACTTCGCTTTTAAGTGCCGTGGTGCAAAACGGCAAGGTTTTATTTATTCCTTTAACTCCGTACGCTCATGCCGCTTGGGCACTTACTTTTATCGGTTGTGATAAAAGTAAGCAAAAGCACGCTTTTTTATAGACACGGCTTTTTATTTTTATAATATACCATTAGTACGCCTTCAACAACAAACTACGAAGCGACTTAGGTTCTGCTTTTTTATTACTTATAATAAATCCCGTAATCGGTTGCTTTTTATAAAGCTTCTGCCCGCCTTCGTTTGTTGTTTCCGCAGCGGGACAGGTGTCAGGGGTCAGTAGACAGTAGTCAGTAGTCAGTAGTCAGGGGTCAGTAGTCAGTAGACAGTAGTCGGTAGTCAGTAGTCAGGAAAAGATAAAACAACAAGGAGACTGCAAAAAAATAAACAATCATCAAAAAATCAGAAAAACAACGTAAAAAGGAATTCTCTTTCTGAAAGCAGATTGTAGCGGGAGCGACTGTCGGACTACAGGCAGTGGAAAAGCACACAAATAAATTAGACAATAGCAGACCTTACGGAATAAATTAAACCAAGCGGCTCATTTTATTGAGCGTTGTTTTAATCAGAGCTGTTCGGAAACCGAGCCGTGGTATTGCAGAACGGAGCAATCTGAAAATACCGATAAGAAGAAAGCTTGTTTCCTCAGCCACGGTGAGCAGAAAAGACTACCGAGTAAAGGATAGCATAAACTTTACTCGGTATTTTTAGTTCTTGCGGAAGCTAATCCGCCAGCGTGCTTTTGCTTACTTTTGTCACGCTTGACAAAAGTAAGAGCCCAAGCGGCTCGAGCGTACGGAGGTAGAAAAACAGATAAAACCTTGCCATTCAGCTCCACGGCACATAAAAGCGAAGTTAAATACACTTTGAGTAGAAAGTAGTCAGGGTGCCTTCGGCACTGACTCTGCCCGATAAAAAAGGACGCCCAATGGGCGCCCCTACGGACTTGTCCTGTGTTCTTATAAAAACAAACTCCTCCACCGCTAAAGCGCTTCTCCTCCTCTAAAGAGGAGGAGTCCTGTCTACTGACTACTGACTACTGTCTACTTTAATAGTATTCTCTGCCTGTCAGATATCGCCAGGCTGCGATATACTTGTTCGGTGAACGGGGAATGTGACACTTGATGTCAAGAAAAATTTTGTCGTCAACAATGAGAAGTGTATCCTTGTTTGCAATTGATGCCTGCTTGATTTTGTCCATTTCCATTACAATAGGCTCACTGCCGTTATTGAGGTCAACAACAAATTTTTCGGGATAAAGGCTGATTGTGGCGTTGTCTGAAAGTGCGGTTTCCTCTTCTCCGTCAACCTTTTTCACAATCTGTCCGTCTTCTGTGAAGATACATTCGCCATTTTTGACGGAGAGCACCTTTTCCTTCCAGATGCCTCTTTGCCACATATCCCAATCGAGAACATTGTCATGAATAAGTCCTGAGCCTGTATCGTGGAAAAGTCCGTCTGTGCCCATATCTACGCTGTAGCCGCAGTCACAGGTGAGGCTGTTGCCTTTTGAATGAAGCTTTCCCACCTCGCCACACTTGGGACAAACATACAAAATACGCTCAACACATTCTGCAAGGTTTTCACCTGCATACACCTGAGGATTCTTTTTCTGCTCCTCATAAACATTGACATAGGTGTCTCGTCTTATCAGCTCCGTGATTTCCTTAACGGTCATTTTTGAAAGCTCCTCAGGGGAGTATTCACCGACAAAATGACCGGTGATGGGTCCGCTTCTTGCAGTGTTTGCCCAACGGGGCTTTCTGAGGTATCCGCCCACAAAACGATAGGTAATGAGCGCAGCACCCGAATCCTTCACAAGCTGACCTGTATGCTCTGAAATGAAGCCTGTCTGTCCGTTGAGTGACATAGCACCCTCAGCGTGAAGACCGACGGGAATACCTGCTTTGAGGTTTCTGATGATTTCATCGGTGAGAATTGATGAGGGCTTATCTCTGTGCTTTATGATAACACCGCCCACGATTTTGAAAACGGGACCCACGCCTTTCATTCTGACTGCATGGTCACTTGAAACATATCTGATGTATTTTTTCATTGCTGCCATTTCATAGCCGGGGTCAAGGGCTTCGGTATGGTTGGCAATGAGGATAAATGCCTTGTGCTTCGGCTTATAATATTCAAGATGAACATTGTTTTCGCTGATAACCTTTTTCTTAAGGCAGTTTATAATTGTAGTTGTGGCAAAACGGTTGAAGTCATAACGTGGTCTCATTCTGAGCTTTTCGAGGGTATTCATACTGTAGCCGTCTCCTTTTCAAGCTGTTCCTTTTCAGCTTCTTCTTCAAGGGAATGATATGCAACCTTACCTACAAGTGTTTTGGGAAGCTCGTCCTTGAAGATAATTTCCTTCGGTCTTTCAAAAACATCAAGGTAGGTTTTGCAGTAATCAAGAATCTTCTGCTTTGTTTCCTCTGTCTGTTCAAAGCCTTCCTTAAGAACAATATATGCTCTTACTCTCTGCATTTTATAGGGGTCTCTTACACCGATTACGCAGGAATAGTCAACCGCTTCATGCTTATCAAGGATATTTTCAATGTGTGTGGGATATACATTGTATCCGCTTGTGACGATAAGACGCTTCATTCTCTGCTTGAAGTATACGAAGCCTTCTTCGTCCATAAGACCCATATCGCCGGAGAACATCCATGTGGTACCGTTCTCATCGGTTCTGAGAGTTTTGGCATTTTCCTCCGGAGCCTTCATGTAGCCGAGCATAAGCGTGGGGCCGGAAATGATAATTTCGCCTCTTTCACCTGCAGGAAGCTCGTTGAAGGTTCCCGGCTCAACGATTTTATATACCATGTCACGAAGGGGAAGACCGATTGAGCCTTCCTTGGCTCTGTCGTGGGGAGTTACACATGAAGCTGTTACACATTCCGTAAGTCCGTAGCCTTCTCTTATCTGGATACTTGCATTATGCTCTCTGAGGAATGCATCAGCTCTCTTTTTAAGCTCAGGGCTGAGTGAGTCACCGCCTGAGAAAACACCCTTAAGGAAGGAGAGGTCTGCACCGTTGAAAACATCAACCTTCAGAAGAGCTTCAAAAAGTGTGGGAACACCGGCAATAAAGTTGGGCTTGTTTTTGAGCACAGCCTTTGCATAGCTTTCCTTGGTGAACTGGGGAATAAGAATACACATGGCACCGTTTTCAAGCACAGTGTGGATACCGATACCAAGACCGAAGCCATGGAAAATGGGCATAACTGAAAGGAACTTTGTGCCCCAATCGAGTCTGCAGCCTGCAATTTCGCCAACCTGCATACCAAGGGCATTGAAGTTATAGTCAGAAAGCATAATACCCTTGGGAGTGCCGCTTGTGCCGCCGCTATAGAGAATTACGGCAGTTTTGTTCTTATCAAATTCAACGGGGGGAAGCTTGATATCAGCACCGCATCTGATAAAGTCAGACCAGATAATATCCTTCTTACCTTCGGGAATATTGACGATTTCCTTGTTCTTTACTGCTCTGTAAAGAATATTCTTCGGAAATGCAAGCTCGTCACGGATACGGGCAACGAGAATTTTCACATCGCCGTCAGCCTCGTCGGTGGCAGCTCTTACCTTGTCGTAAAACTGAGCGAGGGTGAGAATCATCTTGCTTCCGGAATAGTTGAGATAGAAGGTGATGTTTTTCTGTGAGGAAAGGGGATGCACCATGTTTGCAACTGCGCCGATACGGTTAAGAGCGTAAAGGCAGATAACACCCTGAGGAGTATTTGGCATACAGATGGTTACAACATCATCCTTCTTAATACCGCAGGCAAGAAAAGCACGGGCAGTCTGTTCAATTCTTTTAACAAATTCTTTGTATGAGGTCACTTTGCCTTCAAAAGAAAAGGCGGGAGCATCGGGTACTCTTTGTGCAGAAAGCTCAATAGCACCGAACATTGTGGTCATCGGATAAGGATGACTTACGGGCGTCATGTCAATGGGTGGTAATTTCATTTTTATATATCCTCCGGATAATTTTTTGTTAATAGAAGGTTTTTCATAAAACCTCAATTACACATTATAACATATAAGAATAAAAAATCTATTTAATACTGTTAAATTTATTGATTTGTTAATAATTTAGTATAAGTTGTTTTGAAAAGACACATAATATTTAATTGTGTTGTAATATTTTGGGCCATTTGTTACAAAGGAATTCCAATGACGACAAAAATATGGTTGACAGAAATGTTAAAGGGTGATAAAATTAACAAGGCTTGTTATTATCTGTCATGCACTTCACGAGCCGGAGTATGAATAATATGTGCCCCCATAGTTAAATGGATATAACAAGCCCCTCCTAAGGGCTAGTTGTAGGTTCGATTCCTACTGGGGGTGCCAAAAAAGTTCCGTTCACGCAAGTGGGCGGAATTTTTTACCTGTTCATTCTTACTTCTTAGCTTTTCACCGTTTTTCCGGTAAGCGGAATATTCCGCCGACTGACAATTTTAGTTTAATTTAAAACATTTGTGTCATAATAATTTCACAACAGGAAAATATCGGCATTATAAAAATGGCGTTTTTGTCTAAAACTTTTATAGCGGGCTGTATTCATTTGACATATTGAAAAATTTGTATTATTATATAATGAATGTATAATTTGTTACTTTCAGAAAGGTAGTGTATATAAATGAGTTCATGTTCAGGAAACTGTTCATCCTGCTCATCCGATTGCAAGGACAGAGATCCTCATCTTAAGCAGAATGAATACAGTAATATCAAAAAAATCTATGCTGTTGTAAGCGGTAAGGGCGGCGTAGGCAAATCCTCCGTTACATCGTTGCTTGCTTCGGCAGTGCAGAAAATGGGCAATCAGGTGGCAATTCTTGATGCTGATGTAACAGGCCCCTCAATTCCGAAAATGTTCGGCATCGAAGGCAGAGCTGAGGCTGATGCATCGGGTATTATCCCCAAGGAAAGCAAAACAGGTATCCGTGTTATGAGCATCAATCTTCTTCTTGAAACTCCGGAGCAGCCTGTTGTGTGGAGAGGTCCTGTAATCAGCGGCGTTATTCAGCAGTTCTTCACTGATGTTGCATGGGGTGATGTTGACTATATGTTTGTTGATATGCCTCCCGGAACAGGTGATGTACCTCTCACTGTTTTCCAGAGCCTTAAGGTTGACGGTATCATTGTTGTTACAACACCTCAGGACCTTGTCGGTCTTATCGTATCCAAGGCTATAAATATGGCTGAAATGATGAATGTTCCCGTTGTGGGTCTTGTGGAAAACATGAGCTATTTCATGTGTCCCAACTGCAATGAAAAGCATGAAATTTTCGGCAAGAGCAAAACAGATGAGGTTGCTGAAAAATTCGGCATCCCCGTTCTTGCAAAGCTTCCCATTGATGTGAGAACACCCGCCCTTGCAGATAAGGGCGCAATTGAGCTTGCTGATACCGATGCCTTTGCACCCGTTGTTGAAAAGCTTAAATAAAAATTCATAAATAACGGAAAAGTTTTCATACTTCAATTCATATAAGTTTAACAGCGATTTTCTTGACTTTCAGTTGCCGGATGTTGTAATCTTAACATACAGGTAACTTAATAAATTTTAAGAGGAGAAGCGAAAAATGAAAAAGATTCTTCAAAGAACTTTTATAGTGCTCGGCGTTTTTGTTGTTGTAATTATTGCTGCCGTGGCTTCCTTGACCCATGACAGCAACAAAACAAGCAGTGTTATTGCAACTGATGCGGCGGGTAATACCTATTATGTTTATGAGGATAAGGAAAAGGACACCACCTTTGCAGTTGTTACCGATGCTGAGGGCAACAGATATGCCGCTGAGTTCGATGGCAACACTGTGGGCAACACCGTTGAAAATATCAACGATAAGGTTGCTCTTGAGGAGGTACCCACAAACTTCACCGGTCAGCATACCGAGGTAACCTTTGATGCAAGTGCTTTCATCGGCGAGGTTGTTACATCGGCGCCCACAACAAGCACCGTTCCTTCAACAACAGTACCATCAACCGTTGTTGACCAGCCCGATGTTTCCACAACGGCTCCCGCTGTTTCTCAGCCGGGCAGCACCGAGGCTTACAGAATCAATAAATTCCAGCGTATTTTTGCCGGTGGTACATATCTTATGGAATTCACCGATAAGGACCTCAGTGAGGAGCCTGTTACAATGGCAATCAAGAACGGCAATATGTTCATTGATGTTACCATGGAGGAAATGAAGCTGAAAATGCTTTATAAGAACGATGTGAAAACAATGTATCTTATCATTGACGAGTTCAAGAAGTACTGTAAGCTTCCCGAGGATTTGCTCGGTGATGATATGGACATTGGTGAAATGATGTCTGACTTCAGCGTTAACGAGGTGGGCAATGTTACTGTCAGTGAGGTTGAGCTCAACGGACAGACGCTTATTCTTGAAAGCTATACTGACAGTGACGGCACAACCTATAATTACTATTTCTCAGGTGAGGATATGGTAAGGCGTGACACCATCAATCCGGACGGCACAACCGATTCAATGTATATTTCAAAGTTTACAACGGATGTTCCCGATTCAACCTTTGAAATTCCCGACGGCTATGGTTATCTCAATCTGAGCTGGCTTGGTGCAATGGTATAAAAAAATAAGAGCTGTAAAAACCTGTGTCCCAACGACACTCTGAAGGTTTTTACAGCTTTTTTATTATGCGCAAAGCTTTTTGATGAAGCTCAGCTCTTCGTCAGTGATTTTTCCGTCAACGGCAAAAATCAGGCTCAGAAGATGGCTGAAATCATTCATTTCATCTGCTGTCATGCAGTTGGCAATCTGTTTAAGGTCAGAAACAATGGCTTTGTCCTTTTTGACCTGACTTATAAAGTCCTTGAATTCTTTTTCTCCAACGCCGATAATATCCTTGACGAGTCTGATTTCAATTTCTGATAAATCCTCGTCAACGGTGGCGGTGTAGGCAGCAAGACCAACAAGTGTAATCGGTGCCGAGTCGCTGTCTGAATATTTTTCAATGATACTCAGAACAGAAGAAACCTTCTTTTTTCCTTCGGCAACAATTTCATCATAGCTGAGCTTTGCTATCGAGTGCAATAATCTTGACCAGTCTCTCATAATTATTCTCCTGACAATTAAAATTATTTTGATAGCTGTTGCTATTTATTATGATTTAATGTCCCACATGGAACAGATTGTCGTTTTCATATTCCGGCTCATAGGTAAGATGAAGACCGAGCTTTCTGAAAAACAGAGCATCAACACTTGATGGGATAACGGAAATATGAGCTTCGCAGCCCTTGAGCTGCGGCAGACAGGCAAGTGCTTTTGCTGCTTTTTCATTTGTTGCGGCACTGACGGAAAGGGCAACCAGAACCTCGTCAACATGAAGACGGGGATTTTTTGAGCCGAGATAATTTACCTTAAGGCTTTGCACCGGCTCAATGAGTGAGGCGGGAAGAAGCAGAAGCTCATCATTAAGTCCCGCAAGAGCCTTAAGAGCGTTGAGTATCGCCGCCGAGGCTGCACCAAGAAGGTCCTTTGTTTTGCCTGTGATGAGAGTTCCGTCATGAAGCTCAATTGTTGCGGCGGGTGCATCGGTTTGTTTTGCCGTTTTGTTGGCTTCAACTGCAACTGTTCTGTCACGAAGGGTTATTCCGCATTTGTTCATCAGAAGGGAAATTTTTTCACTTTCCTTTGAAGTGTCTGCGCCGTTGCGTGCATCACAAAGACAGGCGTAATATCTTCTGATAATTTCCTGATGCGCTGCCTGTTCAACAATTTTTTCATCTGTGATGCAGTTGCCGACCATGTTGACACCCATATCTGTCGGTGATTTATAGGGTGAGCTGCCGTAAATTTTTGTGAAGATAGCCTGAAGCACGGGGAAAATTTCAACATCACGGTTATAGTTGACCGTGGGAACACCGTAAGCTTCAAGGTGGAAGGGGTCAATCATGTTCATGTCGTTAAGGTCAGCCGTTGCCGCTTCATAAGCAAGGTTAACGGGGTGACCGAGGGGAAGGTTCCAGATGGGGAAGGTTTCAAATTTTGCATATCCCGATTTAATGCCTCTCAGGTTTTCGTGATAGAGCTGAGACAGGCAGGCAGCCATTTTTCCGCTGCCGGGGCCGGGCGCTGTTACAACAACAATGTTTCTTTCGGTTTCGATGTAGTCATTTCTGCCGTATCCGTCGGGGGAAACGATGAGAGGGATGTTTGCCGGATAGCCGGGAATTTTATAATGGGTGAAGACCTTGATTCCGAGCTCCTTGAGCTTCACCTTGAATGCATCGGCAGATGCCTGTCCGTCATCCTGAGTGACAACAACGCTTCCGACAAAAAGCCCCACGCTTCTGAAAAGGTCAATAAGACGGAGCACCTCTTTGTCATAGGAAATGTTAAGGTCACGCCTCAGCTTTTTTTCTTCAATTGCTTTGGCGGAAACAGCGATGACAATTTCTGCCTCATCCTTCAGACGAAGAAGCATACGAAGCTTACTGTCAGGCTCAAAGCCGGGGAGTACCCTTGCGGCATGGTGGTCATCAAAAAGCTTTCCTCCGAATTCAAGATAAAGCTTGCCGCCGAATTGTGAAAGCCTTTGTCTGATATGCTCTGATTGGGTCTGAAGATATTTATCGTTATCGAAACCTGTTTTCATAAATAAAACCTCCCACTGAAAAACTACAAAGATAAATATATCACAAACGGAGTGATTTTTCAATAATAAATCTATGATAAAGTTATATTTTGTGATAGAATGGTGATGAGAATTTCTGACAGGAGAGAAAATAATGAAGGACGAAAGGTATTACCAACGGTTATATAAAAAAGCAAAGGGGATAATCGGTGACAAAACGCCCCTTAAAAAGGATTGCGGGCGTATTTGCTCAAATGCCTGCTGCAAGGGTGACGAGAACACAGGTATGCTTCTTTTTCCTCATGAAAAGACAAGCCTTGATGTTAAAGAAAGCGGAAATGTGCGCCTTGCTGTTTGTGACGGCAGATGTGAAAGAAGCGACCGACCGCTTTCATGTATGATTTTTCCTTTTTTTCCTTATCTTACGGAAAAGGGCAGAATCAAGGTTATACCCGATATCAGGGGATATGAGGTGTGTCCGTTGGTGCGGCAGTGCAATGCTGTGAAGCTTGACAGAGCATTTTTAAGACGAGTGAAGGAAGTGGGAAGACTTCTTTCGGAGGATGAACAGTGCAGAGCCTTTTTATATGAAACAAGCCGTGAAATTGATTCTTTTCTGAATATTTTAGGTTGATTTTTTTCTGCTGCAACAGATACTGCATGACTTTCCTTTGAAAATACAGATACAGAGAAGAAGATTGTGGTATTTCCGTCAGGAAAAGGAAGTCAAAATCAAACACTCAGAGGAATACGGAACGGCATAAAACTGAATTGTTGAAACAATTTGCTTTATTGTTTAAATCTTCTTACAAAAAAATGACAAATTATTAATAAGCATTTACTTTTTAAAATAAAGTGATATAATACCTTCTGCAACGATATAGTTTGAGTGGAAGGTATTTTTTATGCCTTCCGTAAAAATAACAAGAGGTAAAATTATTATGAAAAACAGATATAAGATATTAGTTTTGTTTGCCGTGACGGCGCTTTTCGGCGGAGTTATCGGCTTTGGCTTCGATGTTCTGGAAAAATATCCCGAATATGATATTTTTCTGCAGGCACTTTCGGGAATAATCGGTGTTGCGCTCGGATATTATTTCACAGTTGCACTGAATCCTGTCAGAACAAAAAATGACCTGACCTTCACAGCCTTTTCGTCACTTGTGATTTCAGGCACAATTGTTGCCGTGCGTAAGTTTGTGCAATTCTTTATCGATTTTTACACAGGCTCAAATCTTCTTCACTGCGAAATGGTTGAAGATGAGCATTGGCTTTACCGTGTGTTCGGCTTCGGTATGAGCCCTGAGGCTCAGAGACCGCTTCTTGATACAGATGAAGACTTCGCAATTTCAATTCTGTTTTCTCTTTTGTCAACGGGTGTGCTTTATCTTTATATGAGGCTGAAAAATAAGGCTCTTTTTGTCCGTGAGGCAGTGAAGGAGAAATTCACCTTCAGAAGTATTCCGTGCCGTATTAAAGAAAGGATAAGCCTTGAAATTGAAAAAGTAAGAAATGACTGCAGTATATGGGATATTCTTTTGTGGTGGTGCACAAGAGCTGTTATGGTTTATGCCTTCATCGTGATGGAAAACCGTGCAGAAGCAACGCTTCTTCTTGCAAACCTTGTGGGTACATTTGCAATCACACTTGTGCATTTTATTCTGCCGAAAAATTCCGTGCTCACAAAAGTCAGCTATAAGGCACAGAGCCTTATCACAATTATAGTTTTCCTCGGCTCATGGTGCGGAAACTTTGTGGGAGTTTATTACATAACACCGAGATTTGACCTGTTCTTGCATCTTATTTCAGGCTATCTTTGTGTGATGGGCGGCTATTATGTTGCGCTCACTCTTTTCAAGCCTGAAAACAAAAGGAAGGCTCTTCTCATTTCTGTTTTTGCTCTCTGCTTCTCATTTTTTATCATGCCCTTCTGGGAGGTTTCCGAATTTATCGGCGACTTTATCTGGGGTACAAGCAATCAGGGCTTTTATTGGGGCCCCACAGACGACAGCTTCTTTTTCAAGGTTTTCGGTCACGGAGTGGGCAACACAAAGCTTTACTATCTGTTTGATACCTTTTATGATATGCTTCTTGCTGTTGTCAGCACCGTCGGAACCTTTATTGTGCTTTGTGCCGGACTTGTATCCGGATTTAAAAGGAATAAAAATTCCGGTGCGGCAGAGCTTCAGGAAGAAAAAGTGCCGGTACACAGTTGACAAAAGAAATGAATTGTGCTAACATATTATTGTAAATTTGATACGTACCCCAAAGGGGAGTAGCTCACAGTTGCAAATCAACATTCGCCGTCAGGCTGGTTTGCAAGCCTTATTTCAGGTAGCAAGACCTTTAACAGATAAATCTCTGTTGAAGGTCTTTTTTAATAAATCACCAGAAATGGCAAAAAATACTGTTAAAAACAGAAAGGAAAAAGTTATGAAGCATTATCTGCACTCCACTGATGAAGTTTTTGAGCATGTATCTTCATCACCCTCGGGTCTCAGCGAAAGCGAAGCTGCAAAAAGACTCGAAGAAAACGGCAAAAACAAGCTCGAAGAAGGCAAAAAGAAGACTATGTTCAAAAGAGTTATTGAACAGCTTTCTGACCCGATGATTATCATTCTTATTGTTGCGGCAGTTATTTCTGCTGTTACAGAATGGTTTGAAGCCGGCGGATTTGTTTTCCCCACAGATACGGTTATTATTCTTGTTGTGGTTGTTATCAACACCGTGCTTGGCGTTTTGCAGGAAAGCAAAGCGGAAGCCGCCATTGAAGCACTTCAGGAAATGTCTGCTGCAACAAGCAAGGTTTACCGTGACGGCAAAATGATGTCTGTCAGAAGTGAAGACCTTGTTGTGGGTGATGTTGTTGTGCTTGAAGCAGGTGACGCTGTTCCCGCTGACTGCAGAATTTTCGAATGTGCAAGCATGAAGATTGAAGAAGCGGCACTTACAGGTGAATCTGTTCCCGTTGATAAGCTCATTAAAGTGCTTAAAGGTAATCAGGATAACGAAATTCCTTTGGGCGACAGAAAAAATATGGCTTATATGGGCTCAACCGTTGTTTACGGCAGAGGTAAGGCTGTTGTTGTTGCAACAGGTATGGATACCGAAATGGGTAAGATTGCCGATGCAATTGCTCAGGCAGAAGAGGGACAAACTCCTCTTCAGATAAAGCTTTCTCAGCTTTCAAAAATTCTCACATGGCTCGTTCTCGGCATTTGTGTGTTCATTTTCGCCTTCCAGGCAATTATGGCATATAAGAATACAGGTGCTGTAAGCCTTGAAGTATTCCTTGACAGCTTTATGGTTGCTGTTTCTCTGGCAGTTGCCGCAATTCCCGAGGGTCTTGCCGCAGTTGTTACAATCGTTCTTTCAATCGGCGTAACAAATATGTCAAAGAGAAATGCTATTATCCGTAAGCTTACTGCAGTTGAAACTCTCGGCTGCGCTCAGATTATCTGCTCAGATAAAACAGGTACACTCACACAGAACAAGATGACTGTTGTTGAAGCCTTCTGCGATGATGAAGACTTTTTTGCAACCGGTATGGCTCTTTGCACCGACGCAGAGGTTGACGGAGATAAGGTTAACGGTGAACCCACAGAGGCTGCACTTGTTGCCTATGCTCTTTCAAGAAGCCTTGACAAGAACGACCTTAAGGTTAAATATCCCAGAGTTGCCGAGGTACCCTTTGATTCCGGCAGAAAGATGATGACCACCGTTCACGAATATGAAGGTGCATATATTCAGTTCACAAAGGGCGGTCCCGATGTTATTTTAAGCCGCTGCACAACAGCAATTATTGATGGCAAGGAAGTTCCTCTGACAGATGATGTCAAGGAAAAAATCATGGCAAGCAATAAGGCAATGGCAGACAAGGCACTGCGTGTTCTTGCTCTTTCAATGAAAAAGCTTTCAGCAGTTCCTTCAGAGCAGACAAGTGAAGCCCTTGAGCATGACCTTGTTTTCGTTGGTCTTTCAGGCATGATTGACCCGGTTCGTCCTGAGGTTAAGGCAGCCATTGAAGAATGTCGCAGTGCAGGTATCACTCCGATTATGATTACAGGTGACCACAAGGATACTGCAGTTGCAATTGCAAAGGAGCTTCGTATTCTTGAGGATGCATCAAGTGCTATCACAGGTGCAGATCTTGATAAAATCAGCGATGAAGAATTCAAGGAAAAGGTTACACAGTTCCGTGTATATGCCCGTGTTCAGCCTGAGCATAAAACAAGAATTGTTAACGCATGGCGTTCCCGTGGCATGATAACCGCAATGACCGGTGACGGTGTTAATGACGCTCCCTCAATCAAGAGCGCAGATATCGGTATCGGTATGGGTATCACAGGTACAGACGTTACAAAGAATGTTGCAGATATGGTTCTTGCAGACGATAACTTTGCAACAATCGTCGGTGCTGTTTCCGAAGGCAGAAGAATTTATGACAACATCAGAAAGGCTATTCAGTTCCTTCTTGGTTCAAACCTTTCAGAGGTGCTTTCAATTTTCGTTGCAACAATCCTCAACTTTACAATTCTCAAGCCTGTTCATCTTCTTTTCATCAACCTTGTAACAGACAGTATTCCTGCTCTTGCTCTCGGCCTTGAAAAGCCTGAAAGAGATATAATGAACCGTAAGCCCAGAAGCAGTAAAGAGGGCGTTTTTGCAGGCGGTATGGGCTTTGATGTATTCTATCAGGGCGCACTTGTAACACTTCTCACTCTTGCAGCATTCTTTATCGGTGAATTCCTTGAAACAGGTCATTGGCAGTTTACAAACATTGCAGACTGTAAGGAAGGTATGACAATGGCATTCCTTACAATGAGTATGTGTGAAATTTTCCACTCCTTCAATATGCGTTCTCAGAGAGGCTCATCTGTTTCCATGAGCTTTGCTCAGAAGTCACACAATGCTGTGCTTTACGGTGCAATGGTTCTTTCTCTTGTTCTCACAACAGCAATTATCGAAATTCCCTTCCTTGCTGATATGTTTGATTTTGTTCATCTTGATCTTAAGGCATATGCAATTTCAATCGGTCTTGCATTCCTCGTTATTCCCATTGTTGAAATTGTGAAGGCTGTTCAAAGAGCAATTGCAAAAAGCAAGAGCAAATAAATCTGTAGCCGTTTCTGACAAATAATAAAAAGCCGTCTTTACCCAATGTGTGGGGTTGCTAAGGACAGAAATAAACAATATACAGTTGTGAGGCACTTTTTACAAGATGTCTCACAATTTTTTGATAAAAACAGACACTTTCGGTCTGAAAGTGTCATAGTGGGTTATATACTTTGAAAGCAATTATGCCAATCTGAAAACATTTTTTCGGTATGTATAAGTGATATTGCAAATTAAAATTTGCAGTGATATTTTTGATAAATCAAAAGTGATATTGAAGCCTTGCG
>JAFUQS010000097.1 GCA_017472225.1 Clostridia bacterium
CAGTTGAAACAGATGTTACCTTAATATGAGGTTTGATTGTTCTCTTTGTAAACATATCTGCCTTGCGTTTAAGCTCACCGTTTTCACCGACAATTTCAAGTGAACAAAGCAAACAATATGAACTGTCATCAGCAAATGCCAATCTGTTTGCTCTTGCATTGAGAAGTCCGTATTTCTTTGTAAAATCGTCATACAGGGTGTTTAATCTTTCCTGTGCAGACTTGATTGAACTGTCAGGGTAATCATCTGTCTGTAATCGTATAAGCTCTCTTACACAATCACGGATTTTAATCATACCCTTAATTCTGTTTTCGGCAGTTGCAGAAACATCAACGGGGTTCATTCTGCTGTTCTGACGATAATATATTTTATCTTCTACAACAGTAAAGCTAAAGTTTTTAACATTCGGGTCTGCGGGAACTGAATTATCTTCAACTTCACCGATTTCCGAAATATCAAACTCCGTAATTTCTGCGTGAATATTCTGTACTGCTTCACTTAAAAGGTCAGAAAGGCTTCTGTCCTCATACGGCTTACAAGTCAAGGAATGACCGAACTGTGAGGACTCCATAACCATTTCTCCGAGTACCATTTCAGGATGGTCTATGAAATACTTGTTGTATTCATTACCGTTCTCATCACGGTCAAGGTGAACCCAATCGGGTTCATCATTTACAAGAGTATCTCTTTTCTGCAAGAAGAGAATATCAGATGTTACCTCTGTACCTGCATTTGCCTTAAATGTGTTATTCGGCAAACGAATGGCGCCGAGAAGCTCGGCTCTTTGTGCGATATACTTTCTTACATTTGAATTTCTCTTGTCCATAGTGCCTGATGATGTGATAAATGTAATAACACCACCGGGGCGAACCTTATCAAGTGTCTTTCCGAAAAAGTAATCGTGTATGAGCCAATTATTCTTGTCATACTTTTTATCAATTACTTTAAACTGACCGAAAGGCACATTACCTATGGCAACATCAAAGAAACTATCAGGAAGTGATGCGTTTTCATACCCCTGTACTGTGATACCGGATTTCTGATACAACTGCTGTGCAATACGACCTGTTAAACTGTCAAGCTCAACACCGAAAAATTTACTCTTCTGCATATTGTCAGGGAGCATACCGATAAAATTACCTGTACCGCAAGACGGTTCAAGAATATTACCTTCGCTGAATCCCATATTGCCAAGTGCTTCATACATAGCACGGATAACTACGGGAGGTGTATAGAAAGCAGTAAGTGTGCTTTCTCGTGCTGCGGCATATTCTTCGGGAGAGAGTGTAACAATTAGTTCCTTGTATTCATCTGCCCAATTTGCTTTGCTTTCATCAAAAGCATCCGCAAGACCACCGAAGCCAACATACTTTGAAAGAACTTCCTGTTCTTCGGGAGTTGCAAGACGGTTTTCAAATTCAAGCTCGTGCAAAAGGTTGATTGCAGCCATATTATTACGGAATTTTTCTTTCGGACCGCCTACACCAAGGTTATCGTCTGTTATTCTGAAATTGTGCTTCTCACTATCGGGGATAGTGGGATGAAGTGTTGTTACTTTCTCTTTCTTTTCTTCCCAAGTGGGAGGTGCAAGAGCAGGTTCTTCCGTCTTAATTGTTTCTACAAGAATGTCATAAGGAAGTCCGCTTTCTTCTGCGGGATATTCAGCAACCTTGTCGGTTGTATATTCCTGTTGAGTAGGAGTTAAATGTTCACGAACAAATCCGATTTTTTCAACTCTGTTTATAGGGTAAATTGATGAGGTATCCCTCATTGACACATCACCAAATACAGGGTCAATCTTTTCGATAACAAAAGTGCTACCGTCAATTATGACCTCTTTGCCTATAAGGTCTGCATCATTAATTTCTTCCTCTATTTCTTCTTCGGCTCGTTCAAGATACGGACTTGGAATTACCTTAAAACCTTGCGGAAGTGGGTCAAGTGAACTTTGGAAATCAGTAGAAATTGTTTTACCGTCTTTATCGGCATAAACATATATTTCCATTGGTACACCATAGTAATTTTCTTCCTTAATATCCTTAACGAATTTATATTCACTTGTGTACTCAATACTTTCTCTTACCTTACCACCCGTACCGAGATAATCAATTCTGCCAATAGGCTTACTATCTACAGGGTCTTCCTTGTTTTGAGAAACAATTGTATAGGTTTTTCTCTCACCGTTTTCAAGAGAACAGACAGCAACATCAAATCCTCTGTCAGTTATCATATTGAGATATGATTCAAGTCTATGACGAGGAAACCCTGCCATTGGTACTCTTTTTTCTCTGCCTATGCTTCTTGAAGTTAAGACAAGTTCAAGCATTTCAGCAGTTGTCTTTGCATCTTCATTAAATACCTCAAAGAAATCTCCAACCTGATAAAGTAAAATCTTATCAGCATTATCTGCTTTTTCTGCAAGGTATTCACGATAAAAAGGTGTATATCTGTTATCAACAATTTCAACCTTGTTTTCTACACAAAGCTTTTTGAACTCATCAAAGAGTGTATCACTTATACCAAGAATTGAGCCATCATCCTGAAATACAAAACAATCATCAATGAGGAATTTGTATATCTCATTACCTCTCCAAGTGTAGTTATCACCGTCTTTAGCAACAAGAATACCATCCTCATAGTTCAGGTCTATATCATCAATTAGTAAGGCTGAAAATACCTCATACAACACTTCTGTTTCTTTCGTTTCCGGCTGAACAAAGGTTAATATTGGAGCTTCTGCATTCTTTGCTTCTTCAACAAGAGCCTGCATAGTTTCCTTTGTGCAATCGGTTAAATCAACAGCAGAATGGAAATACTCATAATCGTCCTTGTACTCTTTTGTACCGTAATCAGAAAGTGTCTGTTTAGCAACAGAACCGAGATAATCAAAGAACTCTTTTTCATCCGTGTGAAGCTCTGCTGCTTTTATAATATCCTCATAAGAGATAAGGTTATTAACAAACTGTCCTTTACCGTCATTACCGTCAGGATTGTAATATACCCATTCAACATTGTTACTGCCGTCATTCACAAAGAAAGCATCTGTATAATTTGCATCCAATGTTTCAGTTATTTCAACTGAAGGTGTCGGAAATCTGTCAACTACACCTTTGTCAACCTCCATAATAACAATATTGATGTTATTGTTTGCATAAAGCTCTTTCTGACAATAACTAAGGTTAAAATCAAGAACCTCACAACAAGGAGTAAAGACATTTCCGTAGAAATTCTTTCCCGGAGCAGTATAATGAGTGTACTTTGAAAGGGTTTGAGCATCTTTACCGAAAGCAATATAGAACCCGCCTGTGTGCATAAGAAGAACACCATCGGGATTTTCCTTTTTAACCTGCTCATACTGAACCAAGAAATCAGGCTTATTGCTTTCATCGACCTCTGTTTCGGGTTCGTTATCAATAACAGGTCTTTCAACCTCTATTTCTACCCTCAAATGATTATTTGCAGGGTTTTCCTTTACCTTTTTTTCAAAATCAACCTTTGAGAATTCCTTATTGAATAAAGGATATTGGCTGTCATTAAGAATTACAGGGTCTTCAAGTGAAAGTATGGTATATTCATCTGCTCCGATATATACAGTATCACCAAGGTTGTATTCGTATCTGTACTCTTTCGGTGCCTGTTCTTCTTCGGGAGCTTCACGGATAAATTGTCGAATTTCATTTGACTTTTTCCAAGCTGCTTCTTTTGCCATTCTTTCATCAAGCCATTGAGGATACATTTCCTTTTCTTTAGGACTTAAATATCTGTCGAGCCTTATGAGTTCGGAAATTCGCTTTTCAACATAATTCCATTTCAGCAGAGTTCGTCTTTCAGGAACACTGTAATGGTCAGATATTTCAATACCTTTAGCATCGTGATTTTCCCAATAACCCGTACCGGGGATAGCATCTGTTCCTCCGCCTGTACCGTATTCATTCTTTAAGAATTTAATATTCTCTTCCTTTGAGAGACTTTCTGTAAACTGTCGATACACACGCATTTTACCTTCACTGAAACTGCTACCACTACCGAGTACATAGTCAATGGCTCCCTGCGGTAACGGGAGAACTGCATCCTTTACCTTTGTGCCGATAAACTCAATCTGATTATCAACGCCGGGCAACAACAAAGCCTGTGGCTCTGTCCATTCTTCAATGAGTATCATACCGAATACTGAACGCTCAATCTGAAACCATTTTTCCCACGCTTCACGAAGTTCAGTTCCGTCATCACGCCATAAGCGTATAGCATCGGAATAGGCTTCAAAACCTGCTTTAACACCGTTTGAAAGTGTCATTTCATAAGGTATTGAATTAAAGAAGGATTTAATAAAATCGCTACGTTCTTTTTTGTCTTGGTGACTTTCATAGAACATAGCGATTTC
>JAFUQS010000098.1 GCA_017472225.1 Clostridia bacterium
CGGTGTGATATGAATGTGCATTTCAAGAGCTGCGGTGAACTGACCTACAATGAACAACTGAATAAGCTCATAGCCGAAAAGAAGGTCTGTATGCGAGGTCTGAAAGCTGATGCAAAAGTATTTGATGAAATGATATTCGACGTTAACACAGACTACTTTGAAAAACACGGCGGTTATGAGTATGCAAAAGAGTTCTACGAAGAAGCCTATCGTTTCGCAGTTAAGTGCTACGGTGAACAGAATATTATCTCTGCAGTTATGCACGCTGATGAACTGAATGTGGCTCTAACAGAACAATACGGGAAACCTGTGTATCACTATCATATGCACCTTGTTGCTCTGCCCGTTGTTGAGAAACAGATTCTGTGGACAAAGCGGTGCAAGGATAAATCACTTGTAGGTACTGTTAAAGAAACCGTTAATCAGATAAGTCATTCAAAGAAGTGGAAGTCACCTCAGGCGGTTGATGAAAATGGTAATGTTGTATTCAATGAAAAAGGTAAGCCTGTGCTGATTCCCTCTTACAGTATCTTGCAGGATGATTTCTTCAATCATATGCAGAGAGCCGGTTTCAACGATTTCATCCGTGGTGAAAAAGGCAGTACGGCTGAACACCTATCTTGTCTACAATATGAGATTCAGCAGGATAAGAAACGCCTTGAAGAAATCAAAGAAAGATTGCAGACGGAAGAAATCAGATACGATGAAATTCAGACCGTGCATAAAACATTCCTTGAGATTGACGGTATGGGCAAGAAAACTCTTACGGGTAAAGTGACAATTTCAGGTGAAGATTTCAATGACCTGAGCAATATGGCAAAGCAGTCTGTTGCAGCAAGGAGCAAGATTTTTGACCTTGAGGGTGAAAATGAAAGGCTCCGAAAAAGAAATTGGGAGCTGCAAAGCAGTATAAACAGACTGAGTGCAAGGTTTCATGAACTTGAGCAGGTCTGCGCACCGTATCTTGAGGCATTGAGGCTGATGCCTGAAAAAGTAAAAGCATTTATATCGGATGTGCTGAAAACTGTCCGAAAAGAGAAAGAATCAAGTATTAAAACTAAAGAATCTATTAAAGAAAGGTAATTTGAATTATGAAAAATTTTGAAAACTTAGTAACAACCATGAGCGTATTTACAGATACGCTCACCCCTCTCACCGAGTCACCCTTTAAAGTTGTTGATGACCAGGCAATGAGAGATTTAATCGAAAGCATTAAGAAGTTCGGTATTCTTGAACCTATTACTGTCCGCAAGCCCGATGATACCAAAAGCGGAAAGTTTGAAATCATCTCCGGCTATCGCAGATGGGAAGCGTGTAAAAATTTAGGTATCACCTCTGTTTCCGTAAGAGTGCTCAATCTTTCAAGGGATGATGCAATCATAGCAATGATTGATGCAAACCTTTGTCACAGAGAGAAAATCTTGCCAAGTGAAAAAGCTGCTGCATACAAAATGAAGCTTGATGCTATGAAGAGGCAGGGTTACAGAAGTGATTTGGAGGTTGATGCAACTTCTGCAACATTGTTGCAGAAGTCAGAAACATCCATTAAGAAGCTTGCTAACGAAAGCGAAGATAACAGAGAAACTATCAGGCAATATATCCGACTTACTAACCTCGAAAAGCCGCTTCTTGACCTTGTTGATAGCGGAAGAATGGCATTCCGACCTGCAGTTGAGCTTTCATATTTGCCGTCTGCAGAACAGCAGATGGTACTTGAAACTTATGAAACGGATGAGATAACTCCGTCGCTCTCACAGGCGCAGAGAATCAGAAAATTATCGGAACGAGGCTCACTTGATACAGACAATCTGTTTGAGATTATGACCGAGCCGAAGGCAAATCAGAAGCCGACAATAAAGTTTTCCGTTGAGAAGTTAAAGACAGTTGCTCCAAAAGTAAAAGAAAACGACCTTGAAAACTTTGTCATGAAAGCCTGCGAGCATTATTACAGATATCTTCAACGACAGCGAAATAGGGATGCGAGGTGATGAGTATTGATTAGCAGAATTATTGATTTATATGAAGGCTTAAAGAAGGCTTTTGTAAAAGCTATAAGCAATATAAAAGGTGAATGTACTTTCAATATCCCTGATGTTTCAACTTTTACCAAAGAACAGAAAATCGCATTTGACCAAATGATAGATTTCCTTGCAGATATGATTGAGAAATACGGTGATAAGATACCGAAAGGCGAAGCAGAAGCTATAAAACAACCAAATAAAAAAACAGCTTAAATCGTTGTGGGGCAGGTTTAGCCTGCCTCACACATTTGTCGAATATGCGAAAGAAAAATATAATCAAAATGAAAAATTACAAGGAGTTGAAAATATATGAAACGATTAAATTGCTATATCTATACCCGTGTTTCAACATCAATGCAGGTTGAGGGCTTCAGCCTTGATGCACAAAGAGAAAGGCTCCGTAAATATGCCGAGTATCAGGAAATGCATATTGCAGGTGAGTACAGTGATGAAGGTAAATCAGGTAAAAACATTGGCGGAAGACTTGAGTTTCAGAGAATGTTATCAGATATTGCAAGCGGTAAAGATAATATAGACTATGTGCTTGTTTTTAAACTGTCCCGCTTCGGAAGAAATGCCGCTGATGTTCTTTCATCTTTACAGATTATGCAAGACTACGGTGCAAATCTTATCTGCGTTGAGGATGGTATAGACAGTTCAAAAGATAGCGGTAAACTGATGATTTCCGTTTTATCTGCCGTTGCTGAAATTGAGCGTGAAAATATTCTTGTTCAGACAATGGAAGGCAGAAAACAAAAAGCAAGAGAAGGCAAATGGAACGGTGGCTTTGCACCTTACGGATATTATCTTGAAAAAGGTGAACTGAAAATTGCTGAAGATGAGGCAGAAACAATCAGATTTATTTTTGACAAGTACATTAACACCAACATGGGTGCTAACGGTATTGCAAAATATCTCAATCAACACGGCATAGCTAAAAAGCCAAGGCAGAACGGAACATTAGATACCTTTTCTGCACACTTCATAAAGTTGGTTATACAGAACCCTGTGTACTGCGGAAAGATAGCTTTTGGCAGACGAAAAACAGAAAAGATTAACGGCACCCGAAATGAATATCATATAGTCAAACAGGATACCTATCCTGTTTATGACGGCATTCATGAGGCTATTGTATCTGTTGAAGATTGGGAGTTAGCTCAACAGAAGCGTAAAAAGTTAGGTGTTAAACGGGAGAAGATATATAATCTCGATCACGAACATTTATTATCAGGATTGCTCCGC
>JAFUQS010000099.1 GCA_017472225.1 Clostridia bacterium
GATTTCAGTTTTATTTTATTCGCCACCAAAACTGTGCAAAGCACAATAGAACTGCGTAGCAATACCACTGCCAAAGGCAATATCACTCGCCGTAGGCGAATAAAACTGCGGAATACTGCCTTATCAGTATTCCGCAAAAGCCCGTATCTCTTTGCAGGTATGTTTTCGGGGTATAACATACGGGCTGTCGCCTGAAGCAACAGCCCGTGTTTTATGTTCTGTTATTCGCCGAGGAATCTTTCAACATTGGTTTCAAAATGTCCTGTATCCTGGAAGCCTGTCTGTGTGTTGAGTCTTTCTGCAGACCATGCTTCAGCAATTTCCTCATATGTGCCGTTATAAATATCTGCTCTCCAGAAGCCGTCCTTTGCTCCGTATAAGCACCAATCTGAGCTCCACATTCCGTGTCCGGTTGCTTTGTAGGTCCAGAGCATCCAGCTGAAATCGAGGTTGTTCATCGTTTCAAAGCTGTTTTCCCAGGTTGTTGTGCCGTGGGGATAGAACTCACCCATCATCATAGGCACATCAAAATGCCAAATCTTTGTCAAAAGGCAGAAGAATGTGAAAATGAAATCAGAGTTGTTATAGAAATGAACCTGATAAACAACATTATCCCAGCCCTTAGTAAATGCATGGGGAAGAGCAAGAGCAGTCCAGATACATTCCATTGTTATGATATGGTCAACATCAACATTGCGAACGGTATCGTAAAGAAGACCATACATCCATTCGTTGTTTATGCGTCTTGTAATTTCACCGCATTCAACATCACACATAGGTTCGTTGAGAAGGTCATACATTGCAACTGTGGGGTTGCCGTTGTATCTTCCGGCAATTGCAGTCCAGAGCTCTTTTGTAAGCTCACGATACCTTTCGCCTCTTTCGCTCTTTTCATAAAGCTGGTAGCCTGCAAAAGCACGACCGCTGTGAGGTGCATCGCTCTGTGAACCAACAGCACCGTGCATATCAAGAATAACATAAAGCTCACGCTTTCCGCATTCTTCAATAACCCAGTCAAGAATTGAAAAGTCCCATTCACCGTTTTCGTCAAGAATTTTTGTTCCGTTATCGTCAAAATAGAAGTTTCTGTACCAGAAAGGAACACGCACACAGTTAAAGCCAAGTGACTTAATGTTGTCAAGGTCCCATTCGGTAATCCAATTTTCATAGAACATTGTCATAAGCTCATGAGCTTTTTCTCTGCCGAAGCGTTCTTCAAGCTTATCATAAACCATTTCACCGTCATACTTTTTCTCTGCAAGTACTTCTGCGGGAATGTGGTCGGGATTGAGCCAATCCTCACGGACAAGCCATGCACCAAGGTTTACGCCCTTGAGCTGAATTTCTTCGCCCTTCTGATTAACGATTTTCTGCCCCTTTGTTGTGAGGAAATCCTCCTGAGTGAAGCCTGTGATTTCATCGCTTGGTGTCACTGCTTCATTCTCAGCACCTGCAACAGATGTTACCGAAAACACCATGAGCAAGGAAAGAACAAGACAGAGCATTCTTTTAAATAATTTCATGTTTATTCCTCCGTTTTATATTTTTTAATTACCGATACAATTATACATCAATAATAACAAAAGTCAATAATTGTAAAATGGCATAAAGACTCTTTCTGCTTATTTCACAAAAACCCATGCAAAAATTTGGTCGCTTTGCTTTTGTAACCTTGATTTAAAAGCTGCATAGTGATACAATAGAACATATTATTTTATGAAAGCGGTGCTTTTTAATGGAAAGATATCTCATAGTGGGCGCAGGCAGAAGCGGTATCTGCTCAGCCAATATGCTTCATGAGCTTCAGAAGGATTTTGTTATATACGACTCCAAAGCCGACCTTGATACAGACAGTATAATTGAGCGTCTTGACAAAAAAGACGGCGTAAAATTCATTCTCGGCGATATCACTGAAAAGGATTTAGCCGACATCACTGTTTGTGTTGTATCACCGGGTGTACCTTTGGAAACACCTGTTATGAAAGCGGTTATCTCAAAGGGCATCCCCGTTTGGAGTGAAATTGAACTTGCCTACAGATACGATAAGGGTGCAGTTATCGGCATTACGGGAACAAACGGAAAAACTACAACTACTGCCCTTACATATGAAATTGTGAAGCAATGGAATCCCGATTCCCTTCTTGTCGGCAACATTGAAATCCCATATACGGGTCTTGCACTCACTTCAAAAAGCAACGGTGCAACAGTGGCTGAAATCAGCTCATTCCAGCTTGAAACAATGCTCACCTTCAAGCCGAAGGTTTCCGCAATTCTCAACATCACACCCGACCATCTTGACAGGCATAAGACTATGGAAAACTATGCCGATGTTAAAAAATCCATTGCAAAAAATCAGGACGAAGATGACTTCTGTGTTCTCAACTATGAGGATGATGTGCTTCGTGAATTCGGCAAGGAGCTGAAATGCAAGGTGGTTTTCTTCTCCTCACAAAGAAAGCTCAATGACGGTCTTTATTATCAGGACGGCGGAATTTACATTGCAAAAAACGGTGAAAGCACACTCTTTCTTCACACCGATGAAACAAACCTTGTGGGACTTCACAATTTTGAAAACATCATGGCTGCCGTGGCAATGACATTGAGCTTCGGTGTTCCTGTTGACACCATCAGAGAGGTTGTGAAGCGTTTCACAGCCGTTGAACACAGAATTGAATTTGTGGCGAAAAAGAACGGTGTTAAATACTACAACGATTCAAAAGGAACAAACACCGATGCAGCAATCAAGGCAATTGATGCAATGCCGTCAAATACTGTACTTATTGCCGGCGGATATGACAAAAAAAGCGAATATGACGAATGGGTAAGCCGCTTCCCCGGCAAGGTGAGAAGACTTGTTCTTATCGGTCAGACAAAAGAAAACATTGCCGCAGCCTGCAACAAAATCGGTTTTACCGATTATTGCTTTGCGGACAGCCTTGAAGAAGCGGTGAAAATCTGTGCCGAAGCAGCACAAAACGGCGACTGCTGTCTTCTCTCTCCCGCCTGTGCTTCATGGGGCATGTTCAAGAATTATCAGCAGAGAGGCACTATGTTCAAGGAGCTTGTTAAAGCACTTTGAGAATACAGAATTGCGGCCGCAGGGTCAGTAGTCAGTAGTCAGTAGACAGTAGTCAGGAATGGTAGGTAGGGTCAGCACATCGGTAAGCCGGCAATTTTAATAACCTTAAAATTTAAAAGCATCTGACTGTTTACGGTCAGATGCTTTCTGTTTTTATCTTTCTTTACCCGGCGGGAACAGACCAACTGTTATATCAATGTCAAAACGGATATAATCGCCGCAGGCGGCCTGACTACTGACTACTGACTACTGTCTACTGTCTACTGTCTACTGTCTACCAAGCCCGGTCCGCTTCAATTAAAGTGATTTTTCAAGCTCCGCTTTGATTGCAAGAATAAACTCCTCTGTTGTGAGAGCTGTTGCCTCAGAGCCTTCCCAAAGGCCCACAAGGTCCTTTGTCATTTTTCCGCTTTCAATGGTGTCAAGAGAAGCCTTTTCAAGCTTATCTGCAAAACCGATAAGAGCCTCATTGCCGTCAATTTCGCCACGCTTACGAAGGGCGCCTGTCCATGCAAAAATTGTTGCAATGGGGTTGGTGGAGGTCTTTTCGCCCTCAAGATAACGGTAATAATGGCGTGTTACAGTGCCGTGAGCTGCTTCATATTCATAATTTCCGTCAGGTGACACAAGAACGCTTGTCATCATGGCGAGTGAGCCGAAAGCAGTGGACACCATGTCGCTCATAACATCACCGTCATAGTTCTTACAAGCCCAGATATAGCCACCCTTTGAACGGATAACTCTTGCAACTGCATCATCAATGAGTGTATAGAAATAAGTGATGCCGAGCTCTTCAAACTTTTCCTTATAGCTCTTATCATATATATCCTGGAAAATAAGCTTGAAGGTCTGGTCATATTTCTTTGAAATTGTATCCTTGGTTGAAAACCAGAGATCCTGCTTTGTGTCAATTGCATATTGGAAGCAGGAGTGTGCAAAGGAGTGAATGGAGGTATCTTTATTGTACATACCCTGCAAAACGCCGCCACATTCAAAGTCATAGATTGTGGCTCTTTCTTCTTCGCCGTCACAGGAGGTAAAAACAAGCTCAGCCTTACCGGGCTTTGTGGGGCGGAATTCTGTTGCTTTATAAACATCACCGTAAGCATGACGGGCAATTGTAATCGGCTTTTCCCATGTTCTGACAGTGGGCTTGATTCCGCTTACAAGAACGGGAGTTCTGAAAACAGTGCCGTCAAGAATAGCACGTATTGTACCGTTGGGGCTTTTCCACATTTCCTTGAGACCGTATTCCTCAACACGCTGTGCATTGGGTGTTATTGTTGCACACTTAACTGCAACACGGTATTTTTTTGTGGCTTCGGCAGCATCAATGCTCACCCGGTCGTTTGTTTCATCACGGTGAGGAAGACCGAGGTCATAATATTCTGTATTGAGCTCAACATAAGGCTCAAGAAGCTCATCCTTAATCATTTTCCAGATGATTCTGGTCATTTCGTCGCCGTCCATTTCGACGATTTTTCCCATTTTGATTTTTTCCATTTTATTGCACTCCTTTGGATTTATTTATTGGTTTTGTTGATTACAAGCTCCTTCAGCCTTGAGGGATTCCTTGTTGTGATGTTATCCGGTGCAAGCTCAAGCATTTTCAGCATACTCAGCTCACTGTTAACTGTCCATATCGACACAAGAAGACCCCTTTCACGGAAAAGAGACACCAATTCCTTTGAGCAGGCACCGTACCACATATTGATACCCACGGCACCTGAGGACTCCACCTTCTCAGCAAGAGAAAGAAGATATTCCCTGTCTGTACTTTTGGTTTTATCAACATCCGCATTAAGATAGTACATCACATCAGGTGTCTGACTCTGAACTGCGGCAACCTTCGCTTCTTCAATGCCTGTGTAGAAAATTCTGTCACGAAGACCATATTTTTCACTGAGGCTGACTACAGCTTCAAGGTCATCTGCTTTTTTTACATCAATATTGATTCTGAGACCTTCATATTCCGTGAGACTACGGAAGGCTTCTTCCAGTGTCACCACTCCCGCCGCAGGTTCATCGTGAGAGAGTACGGGAATACCTTCGGAATTGAAGTTGAGATCAAACTCAACGATATCGGCACCACTGATATATCCCAGCCTGATTGCTTCAAGAGAATTATCGGCAGAGTTTTCACAGCCCGTGTGAGCAGTTATGGTAAATTCCTCCGGCAAGGCAACATTTTTATGCTTCAGAACAGTATATCCTGCCAACAAGGCGGCAGAGCCTATAACGGCTGTGGCACAAGCGACAAGAATAACCCTTGTTTTCTTTTTCACATATATTCCACCTTTTGCTTTGTACGATGTAGGCTATTATATCAAATAATACTTTGCGGGTCAATATTTCGATTTAAAAATCAGGTATCAGTTACATAAAAAATCCCCTTTTGCCCTTAAAGCAAAAAAGGAGAGCGCAGTAATATGAATTAAAGCCGACACCACGCACCAAGCCCCACAGGCGGTCAGGCCTGCAGGGCTCAGTGCTTTCACTAAGGAGAATAGAACTATTCGGGATTGGTTTGTTCTATCTGTTTATTTCATAGGGGTTGGGGCCCTGTGAAAACAAAGGTTATCAGCCGAAAATCGGTGCATCATAGTGTGTGATGCCGCAATCGCAATAC
>JAFUQS010000013.1 GCA_017472225.1 Clostridia bacterium
AGTACCAAGAAACCGAAAAGCAGGCTGAAGAAGCAGATGCAGAAGAACTGAAAGCAGAGAGAATGAAAATACGCCCCGAAAAAGAGAACGAAGCAAGGCAAAAAGCTGAAACAGATTACAACATCAGCGAATACGATTTTAACCGAAGCGTTGATTCCGTTTCAAAGCTCATAGGTGAGCCGCCACCTCATTATCTTACCAAGGCTGAAATAGCACGGCAGGAAGAATATGCACGCTATGTTAAACAGCAGGAAGAAAGACAGCGGCAGATTGAAGAACGGCGTAATAACCGTAACAACAAAAATATTAAGAATAAAAATGAAAGGAGCCGATAAAATGGCTAACAAAAAGTTAAAAGCACCGGTGAATATTCCGGTAGAAAAAATTCATCCCTTTGAGGGACATCCGTATAAGATCTTAGATAATGATGAGATGAACACTCTCATTGAAAGCATACAGCAGAAAGGTGTTATTTCACCGATTGTCGTAAGACCTTTAGAAAATACAGACGATGAATATGAACTTATCTCAGGTCATCGAAGACTGAGAGCATCAGTGAAAGCAGGGCTGGAAACAGTACCTGCTTTAATTTATGCCGTGAGCAGAGATGAAGCGGCAATTATGCTCGTAGATAGTAATCTGCACAGAGAGCATATTCTGCCAAGTGAACGAGCTTTTGCCTACAAACTCAAATCAGAGGCTTTGAAGCACCAAGGTAAACGTACAGACTTAACTTCGGTGCAAGTTGCACCGAAGTTATCAACAGAACAGATAGCCGCAACAGAAAATATCAGTAAAGATACAGTTAAAAGGTATATCCGTCTGACTTATCTTATTCCCGACCTTCTTGACCTTGTTGATGAAGAACGAATAGCCTTTACCCCTGCAGTAGAGCTTTCTTATCTGAATGAAGTGGAGCAGGCGGATTTGGTTGAAGAAATCCGTGTGTGTGATGCTACACCTAATTTATCTCAGGCTCAAAGACTCCGTGCAATCAGCAGAGAGGAAGGTTTGACTCCTGAGCATATAGGTGAAATCTTGGCTGAAGAAAAGGCGAATCAGAAGCCTATGATAAAAATGCCTGCAGAAAAGATACAGAAAATTGCTCCGAAAATCAAGGAAAAAGATTTAGAAGACTTCATATTGAAATCTTGTGAGTATTACTACAGACATCTGATGCGAAGTCGTGACAGAGATGCGAGATAAGGAGGTATCCTATGGGTGATGAAGTAAAAATTAATTATTCCGAAATAAATGTTAATCCTGATAATCTCAGCGGTGTTCTCATTTCAGAGGATGCCGCTGAATCTCTTGTAAGATGTTTTCTTCCCGATATTGTATCCTTCTTTGAAAGTGATGCAGGCAGAAAAGAATTTGAAGAATGGGATAAGGATTGGGAAAAGTTAAAAGAAATCGTATAAGAAACAGCGGGTGCGATCTAAAAGTCGCATCCGCACATTTAACAAAAACAAGTATATGAATTACAATATTTACAGAAATTAAAGGAGGTAAATATATATGATAGGCGTTATCTACGCACGATACTCTTCCGACAATCAGAAGGAAGAAAGTATTGACGGTCAGCTCCGTGAATGTAAAGCCTATGCTGAAAAGAACGGTATCCAAATCGTTGATACCTATATCGACAGAGCTTTGTCTGCTAAAACAGACAACAGACCGAGATTTCAGCAGATGATAAAAGACAGTGCTTCAAAGCATTTTGAGGTAATACTCGTATGGAAGCTTGACCGTTTTGCACGTAACAGATATGACTCTGCTCATTACAAAAATATGCTGAGAAAGAACGGAGTTAAGGTTGTATCAATCACTGAAACCATCTCTCAGGGTGCAGAAGGTATTCTGCTTGAAAGCTTACTTGAAGGTATGGCTGAATATTATTCAGTAGAGCTTGCAGAAAAGGTTACAAGAGGTATGATGGAAAATGCTCTTAAATGTAAATACAACGGCGGTACTTTGCCGATTGGTTACAAGGTAGATAAAGAGCAGAATTATTTAATCGATGAGGTTACTGCACCTGCGGTTGTTTTAGCTTTCAAGAGCTATGCAGAGGGTATGTCAATGCAACACATTGCAAATATGCTCAACTACCAAGGTGTACGAACTCATAAGAAAACCAAGTTAGATGTTGACATTGTTGCCCGTATGCTGCACAACCGAAAATATATCGGTGAATACAAATTTAAGGATGTCATTACACCGGGAGGAATTCCCGCAATAGTTGATAAGGAGTTGTTTGAATTGGTACAGAAAAAAATGAAGCAGAATAAGAAAGCCCCTGCAAAGCACAAAGCAGAAGATGAATATCTTTTAACTACAAAGCTCTATTGCGGCAAGTGTCAGTGTCTTATGGTAGGTGAAAGCGGTACAAGCAGAACAAAGTTTGTTCACCGATACTACAAATGTGTAAGTGTTAAGAATCACAAAGGCTGTGATAAGAAAACAGTTAAAAAGGCTTGGATTGAGGATATTGTTGTTGACAGCATCCGCAGACTCATTATGAATGATGAAACCATTGAGTATTTAACTGACCAGGCTCTTGAAACCTTTAACAAGGAAAGCACGATTCTCCCCATACTGCAAAAGCAATATGCACAGACGCTGACAGCAATAAACAATCTTATTACCGCTATGGAAAAAGGCATCATTACTCCTACTACCAAGGAGCGAATGGAAGAACTTGAAGCTGAAAAGAGTGAGCTTTCAATAAGGATTATGAAAGAAGAAATGTCAAGACCAAAGCTTACCCGTGAAGAGATATTATATTGGTTCTATAAGTTCCGTAAGCTTAACCCAAAAAAACTTGACCACAGAAGGACCTTAATCAATAACTTTGTAAACACAGTATTCTTATTTGAAGACAGAATGGTAATAACCTTCAACCTCAAAGACGGTACTGAAACCATAACCTTTGCCGACCTCGAAAAGTCGGCATTGGGTTCGGATTTAAAGATGTCAGGTGCACCATAGTGAGTGTTCATAACACAAGTGAACACTCACTTTTCTTTTTTTACATTTCCTCATAGTTAATTTAATATATTGTTATGTATCGAGCAGGTTTGTAGCCTGCTCTTTTTTATTATGCCGTGAGGTATTCTACGGCTACGCCTTGCCTTGCTTCAAGAACTACGTTTTCCTCCTTGACGGGATTTTCAATCACTCCGAAAAAGCGGTAATGAATAATGATTCTTTGCGTTCTGTTTTTACCCTTGCCCTCTATGGAATAA
>JAFUQS010000100.1 GCA_017472225.1 Clostridia bacterium
CCAATCGGGTTCATCATTTACAAGAGTATCTCTTTTCTGCAAAAAGAGAATATCAGAAGTTACCTCTGTTCCTGCTTTTGCCTTAAAAGTGTTATTCGGCAAACGAATGGCGCCGAGAAGCTCGGCTCTCTGTGCGATATACTTTCTTACATTGGAATTTCTCTTGTCCATAGTGCCTGATGATGTGATAAATGCAATTACACCACCGGGGCGAACCTTATCAAGGGTCTTTCCGAAAAAGTAATCGTGTATGAGCCAATTATTCTTGTCGTACTTTTTATCAATTACTTTAAACTGACCGAAAGGCACGTTACCTATCGCAACATCAAAAAAACTGTCAGGTAGAGATGCGTTTTCATATCCCTGAACTGTGATACCGGACTTCTGATATAACTGCTGTGCAATACGACCCGTTAAGCTATCAAGCTCAACACCGAAGAATTTACTCTTCTGCATATTGTCAGGAAGCATACCTATAAAGTTACCCGTACCGCAAGACGGTTCAAGAATATTACCTTCGTTAAATCCCATATTACCGAGTGCTTCATACATAGCACGGATAACTACGGGAGGTGTATAAAAAGCAGTTAGTGTGCTTTCTCGTGCTGCAGCATATTCTTCGGAAGAGAGTGTTACAATAAGCTCTTTATATTCATCTGCCCAATTTGCTTTGCTTTCGTCAAAAGCATCAGCAAGACCACCGAAGCCAACATACTTTGAAAGTATTTCCTGTTCTTCGGGAGTTGCAAGACGGTTTTCAAATTCAAGCTCGTGCAAAAGGTTGATAGCAGCCATATTATTACGGAATTTCTCTTTCGGACCGCCAACACCTAAATTATCATCTGTTATTCTGAAATTGTGTTTTTCATTATCAGGAATAGTAGGATGAAGTGTTGTTACTTTCTCCGCCTTTTCTTCCCATACAGGAGGAGCAAGAGCTGGTTCTTCCGTCTTTATTGTTTCTACAACAATATCATAAGGAAGTCCGTTTTCTACTGCGGGGTATTCAGCAACCTTTTCAATTGTATATTCCTGTTTTTCAGGTGCCAAATGCTCTTTTACAAAACCGATTTTCTCAACTCTGTTTATAGGGTAAATTGATGTTGTGTCCCTCATTGACACATCACCGAATACAGGGTCTATCTTTTCGATGATATATTTATCACCATCAATAATAACCTCTTTGCCGATAAGGTCTGCATCTGTAATTTCTTCCACTATTTCTTCTTCGGCTCGTTCCAAATACGGACTTGGAATTATCTCAAAGCCTTGTGGCGGTGGGTCAAGCTCATTAACAAAATCTCTTGAAATTGTATTGCCGTCCTTATCGGCATACACAACAACAGACATCGGAGTACCGTAGAAATTTTCATCCTTAATATCTTTTACAAACTGATATTCGCTAGTGTACTCAATACTTTCACGAACCGTGCCGTCTGTATGAAGATAATCAATTCTGCCTACAGGCTTACTTTCAACCGGATCTTCCTTGTTCTGAGAAACAATCGTATAGGTTTCTCTCTCACCGTTTTCAAGGGAACACACAGCAACATCAAAACCTCTGTCTGTAAGCATATCAAGATAAGTTTCAAGACGATGCTTTGGAATGCCACACATATCA
>JAFUQS010000101.1 GCA_017472225.1 Clostridia bacterium
CTCACCGTAGTTTTTAATCTTTTTCTGTGTGAGATAGTCAGGCGTATATTCCTTGTGGTAGGTTATGATTCCGCAGTAGAATGTGTTTTTCAACACGTGGCCTATTACGGTTTCGTACCACCTTGTTTTGCCCATCGCAGTCTTTCTGCCTTGGCGTTCAAGTTCTTCCTTTATTTTGGTAAGTCCGTTGCCCGCAAGGTACATATCATATATGAGTCTGACCGTTTCAGCCTGCTCCGGGTCAATGAAGAAATCCACCTTTTTCTTGTTGTCGGGCAGAAGCTCCTGATGTCTTCTGTATCCTAAAATATTGCCGTTGCCGTAGAAGGTGCCGTTGTTCATCGAGGTCTGCTGACCGCTTTTCACTCGCACCGAGGTTTTACGGCTTTCATCCTGAGCAAGAGTTGCCATAATGGTAAGACGAAGCTCTCCGTCACCGTCAAAGGTTTTGATGTTATCGTTGATGAAGAAAACCTCAACACCCTTTGCCTTCAGCTCTCTTGTGTACTGCAAAGTGTCAACGGTGTTTCTCGCAAAACGGGACACCTCACGGGTGATAATCATATCGAACTTTTTAGCCTTTGCATCCTTTATCATTTTCATAAACTGCGGCCTTTTCTCGGCAGAGGTACCCGTGATACCCTCATCAATATACTGACCGACAAGCTCCCATTCGGGCCTTGCGGCCAAAATGGGTTTGTACCAATCCACCTGATTTTCAAGAGCCGAAATCTGCGCCTCGTGCTCCGTAGAAACTCGGGCATAGATTACAACTCTGCGCTTCCCGAAATCAGAATTTATCATGCACATTCCTCCTTTATTTGATTGTGATTCCCTTTGACGAATTTGGTTTCATCAACAATATCCGCATACTCGCTTAAGATATTACGGAACATAAACTCGGGAATCTTCCCATCCCTGAACAACTGTTCAATGAGCTTCAAAGCTGCAAAGCAGTAATCAGGGTCTTTACTTAAACTATTTATATCAATTTTACTCATATACTTCCTCCTGTACAAATGTGTGGATTACCGTGCATCTCTGTCACGGCTTCGCTGACGCTGAAGATATTTGTAGTAATGCTCGCAAGCCTTCAGCACGAAATCTTCAAAATCTTTATCCTTAATCTTAGGTGCGATTTTCTGCAGTTTTTCAATCGGCACCTTGCACATAGGCTTCTGATTCGGTTTTTCTGATGAAAGTGTGTTTTCGATACTTTCGGCAGTAAGTGTGCCTGCATTGAAATCCTTGTGCATATGCCACGCCTGAGAATATGAGGGTGTACATTCCTGTTCCTCAATTACACGGAGCAAGTCATACTGCAACTGTTCATCAAGAAACGAAAGCTCAACACCTACAGAGAAAGCAATTTTATCTTCATCCATCATATCGAGAAGTTCAGGGATAAGATAAGTCAGACGGATATATCTTTTAACCGTATCTTTGCTGATGTTTTCTGCTTCACCTATCTGTTCAGTTGCCAACTTCGGTGCAAGTTGCACCGAAGTTAAATCATTGCGTTTGCCTTGATGTTTCAGAGCATCTAATTTGAGTTTATATGCGAAGGCTCGCTCACTCGGCAAGATATGCTCTCTGTGAAGATTGCTGTCCACAAGCATAATTGCCGCTTCATCACGGCTGACGGCATAAATTAAAGCAGGGACTGTATCCAGCCCTGCTTTTACTGATGCTCTGAGTCTGCGATGACCTGAGATAATCTCATATTCATCGTCTGTGTTTTCGAGTGGTCTTACAACAATCGGTGAGATAACGCCCTTCTGCTGAATACTCTCTATAAGATTATTCATCTCATCATTGTCTAAGACCTTGTAAGGGTGTCCCTCAAAGGGACGGATTTTTTCCACCGGGATATTTACCGGTGATTTTAATTTACTGTTATTCATTATTTTCCTCCATAATAATATAATCTTTTACTTTCATTTCTCTGCCTGCGTTCTTCTTCTGCAAGTCTCAAAAACTTTCTTACTGAAAACTGTTTGCTGCCCTCACATGCCATAAGGTACTCGTGCGATGTCATTTCACGCTCGTACTCTGTCTCTTCAGGGGCATTATCTTCATCACATTTAATCATTCTGCAAAGCTCTTCGGGATGCATACATATCACCTCCCTTCATAATCTTTTTCTTTGCCCCTTTGCCTTTCGGGGAAATACCATTCACGGATAAGTTGCTTTTCCGTTTCAAGCTTTTTCTCAAGAGCAGGGCTATCTTTTATAATTTTTTTAGCAAGCTTCAGCTTTTCACGAAGCTCACTGATTTCAGCCGTAAAAGAATCCCGACGGTCAATAAGGGTTTCCTTCACCGTCGGGTCTTTGCATCTTCTTATCTGATTGTAAATTTTGTTACGCTGACTTTTCAGCTCTTCAATGCGAATCTCTGTCTTTGAAATAAACTTATCAACCTCTGCAAAATCATAAAGCTTTTCGTTTATTGCAAGGTCAATCTGGTCTTTCATAAACTCAATTCTCGGCGTAGAGTATTTCATCTTCGGCGAGAACGGATGTGGGTTGCAGTTATTCTTCTCGGCTATTGCACCTGCGAAAAGTAAAGCAAGAAACAACAGTGAAATAACAGGTGCACCGAGTACGGCACCGCCCACAATCAGTTTTGCAAAATCAGAGACCATTCTGTTAAAGGTTTCGGGATGTCGGTAACACTCCCTTGATTCTTTGAACTCGTAACCCTTGTAATCGAAAACAAAGATTTGCTTCTGTAGAAAATCATTAGCATATAAAGAATTTCTGTAATTGTTGTTTGCCGTGAATTTATCCTGCGAGTAAATTCGCTCTCTGATTTTTTCATAGGTGTAAATTTCACCGAGGGTTGAAAGATTAACTGCGTGCTTGTCATTGCGGTAAGCTATCTTTCCGTTGTCAAACCAATAACCTTTCTGTGTTAAAATTCTGAAAAACTGTTTCTGGGTTGCA
>JAFUQS010000102.1 GCA_017472225.1 Clostridia bacterium
TAAAGGATAGCATAAGCTTTACTCGGTATTTTTAGTTCTTGCGGAGGTTAATCCACTAAAGAGCGTGCTTTTGCTTACTTTTGTCACAACCGACAAAAGTAAGAGCCCAAGCGGCTCGAGCGTACGGAGTCAAAGGAACAGATAAAGCCTTGCCGTTAGCACCACGGCACATAAAAGCGAAGGTAAATGCATTTAGGGTAGACAGTAGTCAGGAAATGACAAAACAGAAAACCATTGTATCAGCGTTTCAGCTTTTACAATGGTTTTATATGTTTAACTATCTGATTTTTTTGCATACACAGGGGGATTTGCCTTTTTACATCCCCCTCTTTTTTTGCTCGCCGCACGGCGTTACTTTCTTGAAAGAAAGTAACCAAAGAACTTTACTTATTCCTCATCCTTCAATAAGCCGATACCGAGAACATCAAGCTGTTCTGTGTCAACAATCGCAGGACAATCTGTCATAGGCTCGCTCGCATTCTGAACCTTCGGGAAGGCAATTACATCACGGAGAGTTTCAAGTCTGAGCATCTGCATAACAAGTCTGTCAAGACCGAGACCGATACCGCCGTGAGGAGGTGCGCCGAATTTGAAAGCATCAGTGAGATATCCGAACTTTTCGTGTGCTTCCTCATCGGAAAGACCAAGCAGAGTGAAAATTCTCTTCTGAAGCTCCGGATCTGTGATTCTGATTGAACCGCTGGCAAGCTCAATTCCGTTAAGAACAAGGTCATAAGCATTTGCTCTTACCTTTGCCTTGTCGCTTTCAAGATAGCTGAGACATTCATCAAGGGGTGATGTGAACGGATGATGCATTGCAACAAACTGTCCGAGTTCTTCGTCCCAATCAAAGAAGGGGAACTCAACAACCCAGAGAAGGTTGTATTTATCCTGAGGAATAATATCCAATTTCTTTGCAACGGTCTGACGCAGTGAGCCGAGAACGGAAAGCGTTGTGTTGACCTTGTCTGCAACGATAAGGATTACGTCACCGTTTTCAGCGCCGCACTTATTCATGATCGCCTTCATTTCATCCTCTGTCATAAACTTTGCAAAGGATGATGCAATTGTGCCGTCCTCGCCTATTCTTGCCCAGGCAAGTCCCTTTGCGCCGATACCTCTTACAAACTCTGTTAATTTGTCAACTTCTTTTCTTGTAAGCACTGAGAATGCTTTTTTGGCTGTGATTGCAGCAACCTTGCCGCCGTTTTCAAGTGCGCCTGTGAACACACCGAAGCCACAGCTTTTCACTTCATCACCGATATCGGTAATTTCCATTGCATATCTTGTATCCGGCTTATCTGAACCGTAGCGTTCCATAGCTTCAGCATAGGTAAGTCTCGGAAGCGGAGTTTCAATTTCAACACCAAGTGCTTCCTTGAATACCTTTTTCATATAGCCTTCAATAAGAGAAAGGATATCTTCCTTTTCAATGAAGCTCATTTCAACGTCAATCTGAGTGAACTCGGGCTGACGGTCAGCACGAAGGTCCTCATCACGGAAGCAGCGTGCAATCTGCATATATCTGTCAAAACCTGCAACCATTGAAAGCTGCTTGTAAAGCTGAGGTGACTGAGGCAGAGCATAGAAGCTTCCCTTATGGATACGTGAGGGAACAAGGAAGTCTCTTGCGCCTTCGGGAGTTGACTTTATAAGCATGGGAGTTTCAATTTCAATGAAGCCGTTTTCATCAAAATAGTCACGGGTAATTTTTGTAATTCTGTGACGCATAAGAATATTCTTCTGCAGATCGGGGCGGCGAAGGTCAAGATAACGGTATTTAAGCCTTGTAAGCTCCGATGTCTGGCAGTTTTCGATAATTTCAAAGGGCGGAGTTTCACTCTTGCCCAAAATACGAAGGTCTGTGACAAAAATTTCAATTTCACCTGTGGGAATATCCATATTCTTTGAAGAACGCTCTCTCACAGTACCCTTTGCCATGATAACGAATTCACTGCGAAGTGAAAAAGCCTTTTCAAAAATTTCTCTGTCTGTGTTGTCGTCAAAAGCAAGCTGAACAATGCCTGTTCTGTCACGAAGGTCAACGAAGATAAGAGCACCAAGGTCTCTTTGTCTTTGCACCCAACCGCAAACAACAACCTCTCTGTCGCAGTCCTTCTGAGTGAAGGTGCCGCAATAGTCGGTTCTTTTAAGTCCTGTCATAAGATCCATTTTATTATACCTCCAAAAATCAGAATAAGTTACCGCTCATTATTGAGTCGATATCGATATTACTTTCATAGCCGAGGTCTTCAAGACCCTTCAGGCTTTCATTGATTGAAATACGCATAAAATCATCGGCAAAAGAGTCAAGCTGAATTTCTCTTTCTTCACCCGTTGCCATGTTTTTAAGCTTTGCCTTGCCGTTTTCAAGCTCGCTGTCACCCAATACCATTGTGAAAGCAGCACCGAGCTTGTTTGCAAACTTCATCTGTGCCTTGACAGAACGGCCGACAACATCAAACTGTGCATGGAGTCCTTCTCCACGAAGGTCCGTTGCAATTCTTGCCGCACGAAGCGTTGCCTTTTCACCCATTGATGCAATATAAAGGTCACATTTAGCTTCTTCGGGGAAGGGCAGATTCTGAGCTTCCATAAGAAGAAGTAATCTTTCCATACCCATTGCAAAGCCGAGAGCGGGGGTTTTAGGTCCGCCGACCTCTTCAACAAGACCGTCATAGCGTCCGCCGCCGCAAACAGTACCCTGGGCACCGATTTGTGTTGATACAAACTCAAAAACAGTTTTTGTGTAATAGTCAAGACCTCTTACAATTGAGGGGTTGACCGTAAAGGGAATTTCCATAGCCTTAAGATATTCCTGCACCTTACCGAAGTGCTCTGCACATTCGTCACAAAGATAATCTGTCACCTTCGGCGCTTCAGCTGCAATGGCTGAGCAGACAGGGCTCTTGCAGTCAAGAATTCTCATGGGGTTTCTTTCAAGTCTGTCAAGACAGGTGCCGCAAAGGTCAGCCTTTTTGCTTTCAAAATACTCATGAAGTGCCTTGTGGTAATTTTTTCTGCATTCAGGGCAGCCGATTGAGTTAATCTGAAGCTCAATATCCTTAACGCCAAGGAAAAGGAAAATATCATTGACAAGTGAAATTACCTCAGCATCTGCAGCGGGAGAAGCAGTACCGAGACATTCGCAGCCGAACTGATGGAACTCACGGAGTCTGCCCGCCTGAGGCTTTTCATAGCGATAGCATGAAATGAGATAACACATCTTCATAGGCTGAGGCTCATTGAAAAGTCCGTGCTCAAGATATGAACGGACAACACCTGCCGTACCTTCGGGACGGAGTGTAATTGAGCGTCCGCCCTTATCCTCAAAGGTATACATCTCCTTCTGAACAACATCGGTTGTGTCACCCACACCTCGCTGGAACAGCTCTGTGTGTTCAAAAACGGGGACTCTTATTTCCTTGTATCCGTAATTTTTTGCAGTTTCAAGAACAGTCTGCTCAACAAACTGAATCTTATAGCTTTCGCTTGGCAGGGTATCCTGCGTACCCTTGATTGATTTTGTAACTAATGCCATATTATATCCTCCAATAAGATGTTATGAATAAAAAACACCCCAATGCTTTACGCATTGGGGATGAAGTTGTAACTCCACGGTGCCACCCCGATTGAACGCACTGAGGCGTCCCTCTCGATGCTTTAACGCAGCAAACGGACATAAAAGTCTGCTCGGAAATGTCTTCATCGGTTTTCTTTCGTAAGGTGCTTCCAGCCGTGGCACCTCTCTCTGAACGTGAAAAGCCGGTTACTCTTTTTCGTCAACGCATTTAATATATAAAAATTTCGGTTAAGCCTTCGGGTTAACAATATCACGCCAATCAAGGTCGCCTCTTTCAAGGGCGTGAACAAGAGCCTCCGCTGTTGCAATATTTGTTGCAACGGGAATGTTGTGAACATCGCAAAGTCTGAGCAGATTTGCTTCGTTCGGCTCGTTGGGTTTTGCAGTTAAGGGGTCACGGAAGATAAGCAGAAGGTCAATTTCGTTGCAGGCAATTCTTGCCGCAATCTGTTCCTCGCCTCCCTGGTAACCGCAAAGGAATTTGGTGATATCAAGACCGGTTGCTTCACTGACTATTTTGCCTGTTGTTCCTGTGGCGCAAAGTGAGTGTTTGCTGAGTGTTCCGCAATATGCGATGCAGAACTGGGTCATGAGTTCTTTTTTTGCGTCGTGTGCAATGAGAGCAATATTCAAATCATTCTCCGCCTTTCTATATCATCATTCTGTTTTATGATATCAAAAATTTTGTCACAATGCAATAGATTTTTGAAAAATGAATTGAATAAATTATCAGTATTGTGAAAAATTCACAAAGCTTGTGGGCATTTTTTATAAGCTCAGAGCTATGTATTCGCCGCAAATCCGTCTTGCAATATTGCTGAGAGGAACATAAGAAACCTGACCTTTTTTATAAACGGATTTTCCCATTGAGCCAAGGCGGATTTTCGCATCCTCCGGCACAACGCCGATAAGCTGAACCTGTGTGGAATCAATAACCGAATCCACATTGAGAAGTCTGCCTTTTTTTATGTCCTTTTTCATCACACGGTTAATAACAAGGCGTACATCCTCAATGCCCAATCTGTTCATCTGTGCTCCTGCCGTACAGGCACTTCTTACGCAGACAAGATCGGGAGTGGAAACCACAATCCCTCTGTCTGCCGCCGCACAGGACACGGTAAGACCTCTGTCAATTCCGGCGGGAGCATCAATGAGAATAATATCAAATTTTTCGTCATATTCAGCAATAAGCTTTTTCATTTTACCTTCTGTAACACCGTCATAGGATGGCGGACAGGTGACAACGCTGACATCGGCACTTTCATAAACCGCCTCATCGGAGCTGCAGCGACCGAAAATCACATCTCCCCAATCGTAAAGAAGCTTTTCCGTAACACCGGTGAGAAGGTCAACACTTCTGAGAATGTCGCAGTCAATGATAAGTACCTTTTTGCCCATGGCGTGAAGAGCCTTGCCGACACCAACGGTTATTGATGTTTTTCCTACACCGCCCTTTCCCGATGCAACAACGATTTTTTCTGCCATAGTGTTCCCTCCTTTTTTATTGAAGCAGTATATTTTCCTGCTGTTCGTTTTCTGTCATATCCTTTTCGGCAAAATAATATTCCATAATTGCCGAAGCGATGGGAGCTGTTGAACCACCGCTTCCCGCACCTTCAACTGCAACACAAATTGCGATTTCAGGGTTTTCGTAGGGAGCAAAGGTGATAAGGAAGCCGTTATATGTTTCAATCATTTTGCCGTTAACATATTTTTCAATGGTGGTTGTACCTGTTTTTGCCGCAACCTGAACGGGCACATCGGAAAAGTCAGCATAGCTCTGAGTACCGACAAGAAGCATACCCTGATGAACAAGGTCCCAGTGAGCCTGCTTGAAATCAGCCTTGGAAAGCACCTGTGTTGTGTTTTCGCTCACTGTCTGTGAAAGGTCAGCGGATTTTACACTTTTGATTATACTTGCTTTATATCTTACGCCCTTATTTGCAATTGTTGAAACATAAGAGCAAAGCTGAATCGGTGTGAACTGGTTATCGCCGTGTCCGATGCCCGCCTGAATTGTAAGACCCGGTGTCCACAGCTCACCCTTGCTTGTTCTGAGTGCCACAGAGTCAACCGTACCTGCACTTTCCGTAAGCTCGATTCCTGTTTTTTCACCGAGGCCGAACATTGTGAAATAGCTGTTGAGCTTTTCAATACCGAGAAGTCTTGAGGTTTCATAAAAGAATATGTTACAGGAATTATAAAGAGCATCTATAACATCCTGATATCCGTGCTGACCCGTACAGCCCGGCTGATAGTCCTCGTAATAGGTATAAATACCCTTACACTTGATTTTTGTTGAAGATGTTACAATACCCTCCTCAAGGCCCGCCATTGCAACTGCCGGCTTGATTGTTGAACCGGGTGTATAGGTACTTCTGAGAGCCCTGTTCCACAATGGCTTTGTTTCGTCACTGTTGAGCTTTTCAGAATCCTCTGCATAGGTATCATTGTTGAAGGTGGGGTAAGAAGCAACTGCAAGACATTCGTTGTTCCGTGTATCCATAACAACAACCGCACCCGACATGGGATAGTCACGGGAGGTTGAGGTCTGCAGACTTTTTACGCCCTTTTCAAGAGCCTCCTGAGCCACCTTCTGAACTCCGTAATCTATGGTGCTGATGACCGTATTTCCTGCAACGGGTTCAACAAGGTATTCCTCTGTCCGGTTGCCGTCGGCATCGGTGGTGATGAGCTTGACACCGTTTGCGCCACGAAGCTCACTTTCCATGGCGGCTTCGATTCCGCTTTTGCCGATAACATCATTTATGGTGTAGCCCTGTTCCTTATAGGCTTCATATTCACTTTCGCTGATGGCACCCACTCTGCCGAGAATATGCGGTGCAATTGTTCCGTCGGCATATTCCCTTTCGGTGGCAATCTGCAAATCCACACCCGGGAAAAGGTCGCTTCTTTCCATAATTGCCGAAACGAGTTCACTTGAAACATCTGAGGCAAATTCATAGTTTCTGCCGGTGTTGAAGCCGTTTTTAACCATCGAATAATAAACCGAGGCTACATTTCTTGCCTGCTTCATTGTCATTTCCTCAAGATTATAACGCTCAGCGAGAGCATCAAAGCAGTTTTCAACCGTCGCATAATAATTCAAGTCAAGAAAGGCTTCGCTTTTGAGGTATGATACCTCATTTTCCCTGTCCTCGGAAAAAACAAGCTTTCCCTTTTTGATCTCTATAGGTAGATTATCATTCCACTCCACGTCATTTTTGTCGAACAAACGGATAAGCTCAAGAATAATTTTATTTCTTTCATCATAGCTTGTGGGGAAGCTTTCGTAATTGAAGACTATTTTGTTGACCTGACGGTTGGTGACAAGAGGATAGCCGTTTCTGTCAAGAATATCGCCCCTTATGGCTTCAACTGTGACCTTGACACTTGACACGGCAGTGTTTCTGTGCTGCTGAGGGTTAATAATCTGAATATTGAAAAGATTCACAGCAAAGGCAAAAAAGACTATGACAATGAGAGACACAACTATTATGTATCTTTTTCTGCTGACCTTGGTATGCATAATTCATAGCTCCTTTCCCTTTGACATTCTTTAATTCCCGAACATAATTTATCCGTGACGGATGCTCTTCTTTTTTATTGTGGCTTTATGAATAAAGCCGACCAGATAATAATAAACAAATGCGAAAACCATTGTGTATAAAACCGAGGGCAGATAATAGCCGAAAAGCACCTGCGCCGAGCCCTCATAGCCTTTTCTGAAAATAAAAATGAGCCAATAAACAACATTCACCGTACCTGTGCTGACAAGGCTTAAAATCAGATTTGTTGCAAGGTTATTTCTCATTATATAGGTAACGAGACTGCCGCACAAAAAGCCCGCAGCAGCAAGAGACACGGAGAAAAATCCGTCTCCCCTTACAGTGGCAAAGTCCCACAATATTCCCGCAAGGGCACCGAAAAAGAGTCCGTTCATGCTTCTTTCGTACACTGCAATGGCAACAACCAAGGGAATGAGAAGCATTGCACGGGTGCCGAACAAGGACGGAATCGCACCTGATGTATGCTGAAAAACGGCAGTGACGGCAACAAGGCACACAAGGAGTGCTTTTCTTATGTAATTTTCGGGAATTCTCATTGCCTTCACCATCCTTTCTTTCAATTTTTACTCAACAATTTCTTCAACGCCCTGACCTGCAAAATCGGTGATGATAAACAGGTCTTCAATTTCTCTCACATCAACGCCGGGCTCAACCACTGCATAGCTTGAAAGGTCATATTTGCTTTCAACAACCTCACTCACAGTGCCGATAATAAGTCCCTTGGGATAAGTTCCGCCTATACCCGATGTGAGAATGAGTCCGCCGGGAGTGACTGAGGTGGTTCTGCTGAGCCCCGACAAAATGCAGTTCCCGTTTTGTGAATGCTCAATTGTTGTTGTGAGGTATGCGGTTTCTCTTGTTTTGCTTTCAATTGCGCTGATATTCACATCAGGATTGAGAATGGATTCAACAACACTGTAGGAGGGGTGTACCTTTTTGACAATACCCACAACATAATTACCGCTTACAACGGGGTCATTTTCACTCACATCATCGTTTGAGCCCTTGTCGATGATAAGAGAAGTGAACATATCTGCACTGTCTGTACCGATAACACTTGCACGCTGAAGTGTGAAATCGGGATTATTCTCTTTAACACCGAGCATTGTTTCATAGCTTTCAAGCTTGTGCTGAATATCATTGTAATCAGCAAGCTGACTTTCATATTCCGCAATTTTCTGCTGAAGTCTTTCAACCTCTTTTTTATAGCTGCCTGCCGAAGCAAAGCTATCCTCAAACCAATTCACCTTTTCGGAAATGAATGCCGTAGCCTTCTGCAAGGGCATGAAAACAGTACCCACTGCATCGGTTATCGGTGAAGATGAGCCCTGAGTCGCAATGGCAATAATCGCACCGACCAGAAGAGCCGCTATGACAAAAATGAAGGTTTTGAACTTACTGCTTTTTAAAAACTGAAGCATTTTATTTCACCTTAAAATTTATATTCTTTTGCCAAGATTTCCGAGAGCATCGGATTCAAGGTAAATTCCCGTTCCGTCTGCAACGCAATCAAGAGGATTATCGGCAACATGAACAGGCATACCCGTTTCAATTGAAATGAGCTTGTCAATTCCCCTGAGAAGAGCACCGCCGCCGGAAAGGGTAATTCCATGCTCCATAATGTCAGCTGAAAGCTCCGGGGGAGTTTTTTCCAAGGTTGCCTTCACAACATCAAGAATCTGATTCACACAATCGGAAAGAGCTTCACGGATTTCTTCGCTTGTGATTGTTACGCTTTTGGGAAGTCCGTCAACAAGGTTTCTGCCCTTGACCTCCATTTTTCCTTCGCCCTCATATTCCATTGCCGAGCCGATTTTTATTTTGATATCCTCGGCAGTTCTGTCACCGACGAGAAGGTTATATTTCTTTTTGATATACTGACTTATTGCACTGTCAAAGCTGTCACCTGCAGTTCTGACCGAGCGTGAGGTTACAATGTCGCCAAGGGAAATAACCGCAACCTCAGCAGTTCCGCCGCCGATGTCAACAATCATGCTGCCGATGGCTTCACTTACGGGAAGTCCAGCACCGATAGCCGCTGCCATGGGCTCTTCAATGAGAGAAACATATTTTGCACCGGCTTCAATTGCAACATCATGAACATTTCTTCTTTCAACCTCGGTAACACCTGAGGGAATACAGATGGCAACCCTTGCCTTTGTTAAAAATGAACCGCCGAGAGCCTTCTGAATAAACTTTTTGAGCATTTCGCAGGTGATGTCAAAATCGGCAATAACACCGTCACGAAGGGGTCTCATGGCAGTGATTGAGCCGGGAGTTCTGCCAATCATTTCCTTTGCCTCAGCGCCGACAGCAACAACCTTTGCAGGTCTTGCGCTTACATTTATCGCAACAACAGAGGGCTCACGGATAACAATACCCTTGCCCTTGACAAACACAAGTGTGTTTGCAGTTCCTAAATCTATTCCTATATCCTGTGAAAACAGCATTTTCTTTTCTCCTTTCAGCTTCAGAACATATATAAATGGACATAATAAGACATTATAAGATATAATATTATACCTCAAAAGCCTTTCTCATACAATACTAAAGAGAAAAAATTTACTTCTTTTTTATTTTTACCGAAAAATTTCCTGTAATTCAGTTTAACACTGCAGAATTCTTTACGGCATGAGCTGTGGCAACAATTATTTGACACAGGGCACAAAAAGGATATATAATGAAAGAAAATAATAACCCGGGGGTGATTTTATGCTTGCAAAGGTGCTTATAGATAACATTGCAGACAAAAGCTATTGCAGTGAATGGGGGCTTTCCGTTCACATTGAGCATAACGGAAAAAACATTCTTCTTGATACAGGTGCATCGGGAAGGTTCAGTGAAAATGCAAAGAAAATGGGTATTGACCTTGAAAAAATTGATTATGGCGTTCTTTCCCACGCTCACTATGACCATTCAGACGGTATGGATAATTTTTTCAAGCTCAACAGCAAAGCAAAGTTTTTCCTCAGAAAGCCGGCACAGGAAAACTGCTACGGCAGACGCTTCATTTTCAGCCGTTACATAGGAATTAAAAAAGGTTTAACGGAAAAATACAAAAACAGAATCGAATATGTTTCAGGTACTTTTGAAGTCTGCGACGGGGTTTATCTGCTTGGTCACACCACAGATAATCTTGATATTGCAGGCAAAAAGGCAGGTATGTATATCAAAAAAGATAAAAGGTTTCTGCCTGACGATTTTTCACATGAGCAAAGCCTTGTTATCAGAACCTCAAAGGGACTTCTTATTTTCAACAGCTGTTCCCACGGCGGAGCTGACAACATAATCAATGAAGTTTCAAGGGAATTCCCCCAAGAACCCATTTATGCCCTCATAGGAGGCTTCCATCTTTACCGTTCAAGTGAAAATGAAGTCAGAGAATTGGCTGAGAGAATAAAGAAAACGGGTATTGAAAAAATTTACACAGGTCACTGTACCGGTGAAAAAGCATTCAGACTTCTTGCGCAAGAGCTTCCCGGAAAGGCATTTCAGCTCCGTGTAGGTTTGGAGATTGAAGCATGATAAAGGATATACACAAAGAGCTTTTTCTTTTGCAGGATTTATCCTACAGAGACTTTCACGCAAAGCTTATGCCGACGGTGGATAAGGAAAAAATCATCGGTATAAGAACACCTGAATTGCGAAAATATGCCACAAGCTTTGCAAAGGACAAAAGAGCCGAAGCCTTCCTTTCAGCTCTGCCTCATGAATACTATGAGGAAAATAATCTTCACGGATTTCTTATTCAGAAAATAAAAAGCTTCGATGAATGTGTCACTGAGCTTGACCGTTTTCTGCCCTTTGTTGATAATTGGGCAACCTGTGACATGATGAGTCCCAAGGTGCTTAAAAAAGAGCCTGAAAAACTTTTAAACAAAATAAAGGAATGGCTTTCAAGCGAACACGCCTACACTGTCCGCTTCGGTGTGAAATGCCTGATGGATTTTTATCTAGATGATAATTTCAGCGAATATGTTATAGAGCTTGTTTCAAAGGTCAGGCATGAGGACTATTATGTCAAAATGGTCTGCGCTTGGTTTTTTGCAACGGCTTTAGCCAAGCAGTACGACAGCACTCTGCCATATATCACCGAAAAAAAGCTTGAAAAGCAGATACACAACAAAGCAATTCAAAAGGCTGTTGAAAGCTACCGCATAAGTGATGATACCAAGGAATATTTAAAGAAACTCAAAATAAAGGAAAAATGATATGGATATTAAGCTTAATTACATAGAAAAAGGCACGGGCGAGCCCCTGATTCTGCTTCACGGTAACGGTGAGAATTATGAATATTTCACCCATCAGCTCGAATATTTTCCGAAAAAATACCATGTTATTGCCCTTGACACCAGAGGTCACGGAAAAAGTGAACGGGGCAGCAAGCCCTTCACCATCAGGCAGTTTGCCGATGACCTTTATGACTTCATGAATGAAAAGGGAATTGAAAAAGCTCATATTCTCGGTTTTTCAGACGGCGGAAACATTGCAATGTGCTTCGCTTTGAAATATCCCGAAAAGGTGAACAGGCTCATTCTGAACGGAGCTAATCTTAACGGCAACGGAGTCAAAGCTCACATTCAGCTTCCGATTATTTTCGGCTTCACAGCGGCAGGTATATTCAGGCACAAAAATCCGAAGGCACTTAAAAATTATGAAATGCTCGGACTTATGGTAAATGACCCGAATGTGAAAAAAGAAGAGCTTCATAAACTGAAAATGCCTGTTCTTGTGATTGCAGGCAGCAAGGACATGATTAAAACAAGCCACACAAGGCTCATTGCTCAAAGCATTCCCGACTCACGACTCATTCTCATGAACGGAGACCATTTCATCGCAAACAAAATGCATGAGGAATTCAACGCCCATGTTGAAGGGTTTCTGAATAAATAAAAAGCAAAAACGGAGCTGTACTGCAGCTCCGTTATATTTATTTCCTTTTTGTGCTGTTTCTGAACACGGCTGAAATATATTCCGTATCAAAATATGAGTTCTTGCCTTTAAATAAATCACCGGGCATATCGGCACAGGGAAGAAAAGCCTTTTCAAATTTCTGTTCCGCTTTTGCTTTGGCTTTGTTTTTCAGCTTTTTCACTGCCCTTTCAATGAAAAGCTTCCACAACAACAGTGCCGCACCGGCAACAATCAGATAAACCGTGGCAGCAGTTTTGAAATCCTTGAAAATCCATATCAGAACAAATATAACAATTGCAATAAGACCGCAAATGAGTCCTGCAATTATATCGTCAAAGGTGTTTTTGGCTTTAATGAGCTTTCCTGCAACTCCTGCCCCCTGCAAAAGTACGGCTTCTCTTTTTTCTGTTTTGATTATATTCTCTTTGATTTTGTCCGCACCTTTAACGGTGTAAACAGGTTCGGAAAATTTCAGATTCACGCAAAACGGATACACTCTCTGATAGCTTTCAAAATTATTGCCGTGAGCAGTTTCCGAATAAAACTGAATGGTGACACTCTCGCCCACCGTGAATTTATAGCCCGATTCAGTGACAAATCGGTGAAAATAACTGAGTCCTGCCTTTTTTGTAATCGGCTCAGATGAATATTCTTCATCGGTTGAAAGAAGCATGGTTGCTTCACCCTCAGGAAGCTGAGCATATTTGCCCTCAAGGGGTATCAGGGTAAAATTCTGTCCGCAAAGATTGATATTTATAATTTTGTCTGATTCATTTTTGAGAAATATCTGCATTTTTCTCTCCCGTCAAATTCTTTTTGTGCTGTATTCAAACACGGCTGAAATGTAGTTGTGGTCGAAGAAGGAATTTTCGTCTTTATAAAGGTTTTCGGGCATTCCTTTGCAGTAAACGAAATTTTCTTCAAATTTTTCACCTGCTTTGTCCACCGCCTTGTTAAAGGCTTTGCTTTCAAGAACCTTGTCGGCAGTTTTTCCTATTCCGTTTATCAGCTTTTTGATAATTTTATAAAGCACATAAGCGACAAAGCCTAAAACCGCATAAGCTGTAATTGCGGCCTTGAGGCTGAAATTTGACCATATTCCAAGAAAAATGAATATCGTTAAAGCAACCGAAAGAACCCCGCCAACAATCCAGCTTATGTTGGTAGAAATATTATCCGCCTTTACTATAAAATCAGCTCTTCTCTCTGCTTTTTTCTCAAGCTTTTTGTTAAGAGCAAATTTTTCTCTGATTTCACTTTCGTTTTTCAATGTATAAATCGGCTTGGGGAAGTTGAAGGTTCTGCTGAAGGGCAATACCCTCTGATATGCTTCAAGGTGATCACCTTTTTTCGTTTCAACATAAAGCTCCACGGCAATTTCATTCTCAAGGGAAAAATCATACTGTGATTCGGTAATAAAACGATGGCACCAATAATACCCTGCTTTTTCGCCGTACTTTTCGGAAGAATAGTTATCCTCTGAAGAAAGATTCAATGACACTCTGTTCCCGTGAAAGCTGAAAAAATCACTGCCGAAAGGATGCAGCAGAAAATGCTGTCCGTTAAGGTTAATACTCAGCGTTTTATCCGACTTGTTTTCGAAAAAAATCTGCATACCGGTTCTCCTGTTGTTTCATTGGTTTTATTCTATCACAAGGCTCCCGGTAATTTCAATAGTAAAAAAAACAATTCCCCGACTTTGAATCGGGGAAGCTGTAAATAAAATTAAACATTGAAAAGGAAATGTACGATGTCGCCGTCCTTCATCACATATTCCTTGCCTTCACTTTTGACAAGTCCCTTTTCCTTTGCTGCTGCAAGAGTGCCGCAAGCCATAAGATTATCAAAGGAAACAACCTCAGCTCTGATGAAGCCTCTTTCAAAATCAGAGTGAATCTTACCCGCCGCCTGAGGAGCCTTGGTACCCTTTTTGATTGTCCATGCTCTTACCTCGGGCTGACCCGCAGTAAGATAAGAGATAAGACCCAGAAGATTGTAGCTTCTCTGAATGAGAAGATCAAGACCGCTTGTCTCAACGCCTAAATCTGTCAGGAACATTTCCTTATCTTCCTTTGAAAGAGAAGAAATTTCAGCTTCAAGACCCGCACAGATAGGAAGCACCTCTGCACCCTCTGCCGCTGCAATTTCACAAACAGCCTTATAATTTTCGTTGGTGTCGATACCTGAAACAAAGTCTGCTTCGCTCATGTTACAGGCGTAGATAACAGGCTTTGAGGTAAGAAGTGCAGATTCTGCAATGATTGCGGCTTCTTCATCGTTACACTCAACACTTCTTGCAGGCTTTTCATTTTCAAGTGCCTCTTTGACTTTTTTGAGGAATTCAACCTGAGATGCAAGGCTCTTATCACCCTTCATAGCCTTTGATGTTCTGTCAATTCTTCTGTCAATCATTTCAAGGTCAGAAAGAATAAGCTCAAGGTTGATGGTTTCAATATCTCTTTTTGCATCAACATTGCCGTCAACATGAATGATATCATCATCCTCAAAGCAACGGACAACATGAATGATTGCATCAACCTCACGGATATGTGAAAGGAACTTGTTTCCGAGTCCCTCGCCCTTTGATGCACCCCTTACAAGACCTGCAATGTCAACAAATTCAATTGTTGCAGGGGTGAATTTTACCGGGTTATACATTTCAGCAAGCTTATCAAGTCTTTCATCGGGAACTGCAACAACGCCAACATTGGGCTCGATTGTGCAGAAAGCATAGTTTGCAGACTGTGCGCCCGCATTGGTTATCGCATTAAAAAGTGTACTTTTGCCTACATTAGGTAAGCCGACTATACCAAGTTTCATTGTTAAACCTCTTTTATTTTTTCTTTATGTATTCACAACAGTACGGGCGGATGATATCCGCCCATAGGATTTGTTTCAATTTATTCTGCCTTTATTCAGCAGTAGCCGCTACGAGAGCCTGTTCAATATCTGCAATAATGTCATTCACATCTTCTATACCTACAGAAAGGCGGACAAGGTCACTCTTGACACCTGCTTCAATAAGCTGCTGTTCTGTGAGCTGGCGGTGAGTTGTTGACGCAGGGTGAAGCACACAGGTTTTTGCATCAGCAACATGAGTTACAATTGATGCAAGCTTCAATGAATCCATGAACTTTGTTGCTGCTTCTCTGCCGCCCTTTACACCGAAGGAAATTACTCCGCAGGTACCCTTGGGCATATATTTCTTTGCAAGCTCATATTGCTCGTCACTTTCAAGGCCGGGATATGATACCCATGAAACAAGCTCACTGTTTTTCAGATACTCTGCAACCTTGAGAGCATTTTCGCAATGTCTTTCAACACGAAGGGCAAGAGTTTCAAGTCCGAGGCCGAGAAGGAATGCATTCTGCGGGCCGGGGATTGAGCCAAGGTCACGCATAAGCTGAACTACTGCCTTTGTGATATATGCACCCTTACCGAAGCGTTCTGTGTATGTGATGCCGTGATAGCTGTCATCGGGAGTTGTGAGACCGGGGAACTTATCGTTCTGTGTCCAGTCAAAATTACCGCTGTCAACAATAACACCGCCGACCTGAGTTGCATGGCCGTCCATATATTTTGTTGTGGAGTGAGTAACAATGTCAACACCGAACTCAAAGGGACGGCAGTTGACAGGTGTGGGGAAGGTGTTATCAACGATAAGGGGAACACCGTGAGCGTGGGCTGCCTTTGCAAATTTTTCAATGTCAAGCACATTAAGTGAGGGGTTGGAAATTGTTTCACCGAAAACAGCCTTTGTGTTTTCTTTGAAAGCAGCATTAAGCTCTTCTTCGCTGCAATCGGGAGTTACAAAGGTAAATTCAATGCCGAGCTTTCTCATTGTAACATTGAAAAGGTTGAAGGTACCGCCGTAAATAGCAGTTGAGCAGACAACATGGTCACCTGCATGGCAGATGTTGAAAATTGCAAAGAAGTTTGCTGCCTGTCCCGAGGAAGTGAGAACTGCGGCAACACCGCCTTCAAGGTCTGCAATTCTTGCGGCAACTGCATCGTTTGTGGGGTTCTGAAGTCTTGTGTAAAAATAGCCCGATGCTTCAAGGTCAAAAAGCTTGCCCATTTCAACACTTGAATCATATTTATAGGTTGTGCTCTGGCAGATGGGAATCTGTCTGGGTTCACCGTTTTTAGGAGTGTAGCCGGAATGGATACACTTGGTTGCGATTTTATAGTCACTCATGGTGATTACCTCTTTTCTACAGGATTTTATATCGGATATAATTGTGCTGTTTTTATCAATTTATTATAGTATACTTACACCCATAAGTCAAGTTTAAATTTAATGGCAATTTCATTATTCCCTCCCCTTTTTCCTTCTGCTTTTTCACTCACATACTGTGGTCACTTTCAACAAAAACACCGCTTCCTTTTTGTGAGCAATAATAAACGCCGTCTTTCACAGCATAGAATTACATGGCTTTTGTCATATTTATTAGGGTAAAAAATGTACAAAGCCTTGTGTAATTATTCACAAAAAACTGCAACTTGCCTTGGTTTTATTGACATAATTTAACAAGATTTGTATAATGGATGGTAAATAACAAATTCAATTGCATATTTATATGAGGTGATTTTTATGAATAGAGTTTATAATTTTTCAGCAGGCCCTTCCATGCTTCCCATGGCAGTGCTTGAATCTGCACAGAAAGACCTTATCTGTTACGGTGACAGTGGTATGTCCATTATGGAAATGAGCCACCGTTCCCCCGAATACGATAAAATCATCAAGGATGCGGAAGCACTTCTTCGTGAGATTATGAATATCCCCGATAACTACAAGGTGCTTTTTCTTCAGGGCGGTGCATCAACTCAGTTTGCTGCAGTTCCCCTCAACCTTATGAATAAGAACAACAAGGCGGACTATATCCTTTCCGGTCAGTTCTCCACCAAGGCATACAAGGAAGCTCAGAAATACGGTGATGTGGTTGCAGTTGCCTCCTCAAAGGATGTCAACTTCTCGGAAATTCCCGCAACAACCCGTGACAGCTTCCGCCCCGATGCAGACTATGTTCACATCTGCTTCAACAACACAATTTACGGCACAAAATACAGCTATATTCCCGACACAGGCGACATTCCTCTTGTTGCAGATATGTCCTCATGTATCATTTCAGAGCCCGTTGACGTGACTAAATTCGGTCTTATCTATGCAGGCGCACAGAAAAACATGGCTCCCGCAGGTCTCACACTTGTAATTGTCCGTGAAGACCTTATCGGTAATGCGAGAGAGGATACACCGGCAATGCTTGACTATAAGCTCATGGCAGAGGGTGAATCCATGTACAACACTCCGCCCTGCTGGTGCATTTATGTTGCAAAGCTGGTTTATGAATGGATTAAAGAGCTCGGCGGTCTTGAGGAAATGAAAAAGCTCAACGAAAAGAAAGCCAAGGTGCTTTATGACTATCTTGACAGTCAGGACTACTATATTGCCCCCGTCAAAAAGGAAAGCCGTTCAATGATGAATGTCACTTTTGTAACGGGCAACACAGACCTTGATAAAAAATTCGCTTCTGAGGCTTCTGCCGCAGGACTTAAAAACCTGAAGGGTCACAGAAGCGTAGGCGGTATGAGAGCTTCAATTTACAACGCAATGCCTTATGAGGGTGTTGTGGCTCTGGTGGAATTCATGAAAAAATTCGCCGCAGAAAACCCTAAGGCATAAGGAGAGAGAAAAATGAAAATTATCAGAACAATGAATAAAATTGCCGATATCGGCCTTAATGAGCTTGATAAAAACAAATATGCCATTTCCGACGCTACGGACAATCCGGATGCAATTATGGTACGCTCGGCAAATCTGCATGATATGGACTTCGGCTACAAGCTTACTGCAATTGTGCGCTGCGGTGCAGGTGTGAACAACATCCCCGTTGATGCCTGTGCTGAAAAGGGTATCGTTGTTTTCAACACACCCGGCGCAAATGCAAACGGCGTTAAAGAGCTGACAATTGCCGCCCTTCTTCTCGCTTCAAGAAACATCATCGGCGGCGTTGAATGGGCAAACACCCTGACCACCGATGTTGCAAAGCAGGTTGAAAAGGGTAAAAGCTCCTTCGGCGGCTGTGAGATTCTCGGAAAAACTCTCGGTGTTATCGGTCTCGGTGCAATCGGCGGTATGGTAGCCAACACGGCAAAAAGCCTCGGCATGAAGGTTATCGGCTGCGACCCGTTTATCACAATCAGCGCCGCATGGCATCTTTCACGCTCAATCGCTCAGGCTGTTTCTTATGATGAAATTTATGAAAAGGCTGATTATATTACACTCCATGTTCCTGCAACAAAGGACACAAAGGGCATGATTAACAAGGAAACAATTGCAAAAATGAAGGACGGTGTTAAAATCATCAACCTTTCACGTGCAGACCTTGTTAACATTGATGACATGAAGGAAGCTCTTGAAAGCGGAAAGGTCAGCGCATATGTCACCGACTTCCCCACGGAAGAAAGCATCAACTGCAAGGGTATTATCACTATCCCCCACCTTGGTGCTTCAACAATTGAATCAGAAGATAACTGTGCTGTTATGGCAGCTCACGAGCTTGATGATTTCCTTCAGAACGGTAACATCACAAACAGTGTTAATTATCCGGCAATTTCACTTCCCCGTTCAGGTGGCGGCCGTCTTCTTATCCTCCATAAGAATGTTCCCAACATCATCAGTCAGATTACCTCAAACATTTCGGCAGAAGGTATCAACATTGACAACATGGCAAATCGCTCCAAGGGTGATTATGCCTGCACCCTTATTGATATGCCCGAGCTTGCGAGTGATAAGCTGATTGAAAAAATTTCTGAAATTGATAATATTATCCGTATAATTAAAGTTAACTGATGAAAAAACCTACCGCCCGGCGGTAGGTTTTTTAGAATATAGTAACAGATGATGTTTATACTCATGCAGATGTGGAAAATCTTCGCAAAACAATCGAACTTTTGACTGTAAAGAATGTATGCAATTTGTATGCAATTGAAAAAAATATTGCAAAAAATGAGGTTGTATGATAGAATGAAGCATAAACAAAAAAAGTCCCGAAATGCCCTGATTTAGGACTTTCGAGACATTTTCGTTGGTGATCCATCGGAGATTCGAACTCCGGACACCTTGATTAAAAGTCAAGTGCTCTGCCGGCTGAGCTAATGGATCATCTTTGACAGCGTGATATATTCTACCCTATAATGAAAAAAATGTCAATACTTTTCTTTAAATTTATTATATAAAAATTTCTCAGTATTATTCATTCTTGAAAGGAAATGATATAAAATGAAATATGTTGTAGTTCTTTATGACGGTATGGCAGACTACCCCGTACCTGCCCTTGGCGGCAAAACGCCGATGATGTGCGCCGACAAGCCCCTTTTTGACTCCCTTGCAAAAAATGCAGAGGTAGGTCTTGTTAAAACCGTTGATGACACCCTGAAGCCCGGCAGTGACGTTGCAAACATGAGCGTTATGGGCTTTGACCCCTTAAAATATTACACAGGTCGCTCACCCCTTGAGGCAGTCAGCATTGGCGTCAGCCTTCTTGATGATGATGTAACACTCCGTTGTAACATTGTTACTCTTTCCGATGAGGAAAAATATGAAGATAAAACAATGGTAGACTATTCTGCAGGTGATATCAGCTCAGAAGAAGCTGCAGAGCTCATAAAAGCAGTTCAGGAGGTCTTCGGCAACGAAAAATATACATATTACAGCGGTGTCAGCTATCGCCATTGTCTCACCGTTCACAAGGGCACAACGGACCTTGGTGATATGACTCCCCCTCACGATATCAGCGGCAGAGTAATCGGTGAATATCTTTCAAAAAGTGAAAATGCAGCTCCTCTTATCGACATGATGAAAAAGAGCTACGAGGTGCTTAAAAATCACCCTGTCAATCAAAAGCGTATTGCCGAGGGTAAGCGTCCGGGCAACTCAATCTGGCTCTGGGGTGAAGGCAACAAGCCTATACTCCCCTCTTTTGAAAGCCTTTACGGACTTAAGGGCTCGGTTATTTCCGCCGTTGACCTTCTCAAGGGTATCGGCATCAGCGCAGGTATGGCAACACCGGAGGTTGAAGGTGCAACCGGATATATTGATACCAACTTTAAGGGTAAAGCTGAATGTGCCCTCAACGAGCTTAAAGATGGCAAAGACTTTGTATACATTCACATTGAAGCACCCGACGAATGCGGACACAGAGATGAGCCACACAACAAGGTCCGTGCAATTGAGCTGATTGATGAGCTTGTTCTCGGCACGCTTCTTGAGGGACTTAAGGAATATGACGATTACAAAATCATGATTCTCCCTGATCACCCGACACCCATTGTCACAAAAACCCACGCAAGAGACCCTGTTCCCTATATGATTTATCACAAATCAATCCCTAAGCAGGGTGTTGAGACAATCAATGAGGAAACTGCCGGGGCTACAGGCAATTTCATCGAAAAGGGTTCAACAATTATGGGGCATTTTCTTAAAGGATAAAGCCATAATGAGCTGTAAAAAAACTGAGTTTTTTTTACAGCTCATTTTTATGTCTCTGTCAGAGGTATAAAAGTCCTTTATCAGCATCCGAAAGCATATAAATCAAACACTTGACACTTAAGGCAACATAAATTATAATTGAAATGTTATGCAAATAATTTGTCGGATTATGAGAAAGGAGGAGTTTTTTTGAAAAGTGACGGATATAAAACCGATAGATATCTGAACTCATGCGTGAGAGATTTTTTAACGGCAGCTATGTTCGGTCTGCCATTGATTGTGACAAACGGATTTTTCAACATAACCGAAACCAAGTACCTGTATTTTATTCTTTTATCCGCATTTTTCATGGTTCTTTCTCTGGTTCACATTGTTTTTAAGCGGAAGAAAGAAAGTGTTCTTGTCGGACTTCCGGACAATTTCCCGGGATTCACAACAATTGACCGATGTGTTGCGTCATTCGGAATTGCAGTTGTTCTTTCGGCATTTTTCTCCTCCTACCCTGTGGACGCATGGCTCGGTGTATCTGCAAGATATCAGGGTGCTCTTACGGTTATAGTTTACATAATCGTTTATTTTTTGGTTTCAAGGAATTACGGTACTTCGCAGTATTATCTGTTTTTTGCCGTCGGTGCTTTTTGCATTGTCAGTGCGATAGGTGTTCTCAACTGCTTCAACATTGACCCCTTCGGATTTTATCACAGACTCAGCAGCTCATACAAAACAAGCTATATCTCCACAATAGGCAACATCAATTTTTATTCCAGCTATTTTTGTCTGCTTTTCCCCTTGGTTATCTGTGGTTATTCTTTAACCCGTAAAACCGTCAGCCGTATCATTTATTCCTTTGCACTTGTTATCGGTGCTTTTGGTATGATGGTAACAGCAAGTGAAAGCTTTGCTTTAGGCTTTGCAGTATCGCTGTGCATAATCCCCATTTTCTTTTTCAACCACCGCAAAAAAATGGTATATTACCTTCAGAGTATAGTTATAATTATTGTGGCTTCACAGGTTTATAATCTGATTTACACCCATTCTGAAAAGACAAATGTTGCCATTTCAAAATCCCTCTCATTTTTCCTGAAGCCTCAGGTTTCTGCATTCGCATTTCTGCTTTGCCTTGCGGTGTATATTTTTCTGAATGTATTCCCCCACAAAATGAAGCTTTTCAAAAAAATCTATATCGGTTTTCTGATTACGATTGTGATTGTTCTTGCTGTCTGCCTGCTCATTTCAAACACAAAGGGACTCGGACAGCTTGATGAATATTTCAAAATCACTTCCGATTGGGGAACCTACAGAGGTAAAATATGGAAATTCTGCCTTCAGAAATTCCGTGATTTCAATTTCAAGGAAATACTGTTCGGCGTGGGACCTGAAACGCTGCAGAACCTCACCTACAGAGGTGAGCTTTTCACCGATAAAACTGTTGACCAGGCACACAACGAATATATTCAATATCTTCTCACAACGGGTATTTTCGGAATTCTGTCTTACCTTTCAATTCTTGTGGCTGTTTCAATCACCGTCATCAAAAAGCTCCGTCACAGTACCCTTGCCGTTGGCATTTTCGCCTCTCTCGTTGCTTATTGGATTCAGGGTACCGTTAACATTGCCCAGCCCTTCACAACGCCGATTATGTTCCTTTATGTTGCTTGTATCGGCGGAATGTGGATTCAGGAAAAAAGAGAAAATCAGGCAACGGCTGAAACAATAAATCGGATAAGCCATCCAAAAGAAAGTGAAAAAGAAACTGTATCAATCTGATGAATTGACCAGTTTCTTTTTTTGTTTTATTCTTCCATTTGTTTGCCAAGAAAGCCTGCGGCAACCTGAGTGAGCTTAATATCGGTCTGACCGGGTGCTGTTGCCTTTTCGCCGCAAAGAAGCATAACTGCTCCCATAACATCACCGCCGCCGATAATAGGGCTCATAACTGCAATTTTAACAGGCATTTCCTCACTGACAACAAGCTCATCCCTGTCTGTGCCGTATACAAAAGAAGCCCGTCTTTCCATATAGCTTTCCACCATAGGAGAAATACGCTTGCCCATAATTTCCTTTTTCGGCATACCCGAAACGGCAATAACATGGTCTCTGTCGCAGATTATAACTGCAAGTCCGCTTGTCCGGTTAAGCACATCAACATACTGCTTTGTGTACGGACCAAGCTCACCGATAGGCGAATATTTTTTGAAAATAACCTCACCGTCGGTATCGGTGTAAATTTCCAGAGGGTCGCCCTCACGGATTCGCATAGTACGGCGGATTTCCTTCGGAATAACCACCCTGCCTAAATCGTCTATTCTACGAACTATTCCAGTTGCTTTCATATATACATTTCTCCTTAAATTACAAATTGTGTTGTTATTATCTGTATTTTGAGGAGATTTATACTGCACGGGTTTACTTTTTACCAGATTAATAGTATAATAATTAAAAATAAAGAATGCGGTGTTTGAATGAAAAGATCAGAATACGAGGACTATATAAAAAAGAAACTAAATGAACCAAACACATATTCTCAGGGATATGTTGCTTTTTTGGATATGATGGGATTTCAAAAATTGTGTAAATACGAAAGCTGTGAAAGAATAAAAGCAATAATAGACGATATTGAATTATTTAAATATAAATTCATCAATTCCTTTTCAAAATTAGTAATTCCTGAAGATATTATCTCACAAACAACTGTGAAAATAATATCAGACAGCATTATAATTACAACACCTAATAACTATTATGGACTTTTGTATATTTTGTATTTCACCGCAACTTTACATATGATGTTGTTAGATTGTGGCGTGCCTTTAAGAGGCGGAATAGAAAAAGGAGATTTCTTTGTGACTGAAACCACAATTTTTGGACCTGCAGTTATCAACGCTTATCAAATAGAAAATTCAACTACTTATCCTCGTGTTCAAATTTCTGCAAGTATCATTGATGATTTAAGAAAAATTGGATTTGAACATAAAAAAACATTTGATTATTATGTCAATTTAAAAAACAACAAAAACATTCATCTCTCAGAAATAGAAACATTTATTTGTAAAGACTTTGATGATTGTTATTTTGTGCATTACTTCAACACAATTGAAAATATCGCTTTATTTCACAACAGCGTAAAAAAAAAATATATCGCTTTATTGAAGAACAAATAACAAATATAAGGAAAACGAAAAACTAAGTTTAAAGTACGAATGGCTTCGTACTTATTATAATCACTATTTGAGCAAAAGTTTTATATCAAAGATTTCGGAGGAATTATATAATGGCAGACATTAAACTTTTTAATATAAGAGGAAAGGTACAAGAATACCAAAGTGGCACTGTGACACTTGAAAAAGAACTGCAAACAGTAATCGAAAACAATATGGAAACCTTTTTTGGTGTAACTTTTCTTGCGTCTGAATATCGTACCACCGATGGAGGTAGAATGGACAGCATCGGCATCGACGAAAACCATTGTCCTGTTATTTTTGAATATAAACGCTCTGTGAAAGACAGCGTTATCAACCAAGGCTTATTCTATCTTAACTGGCTCCTTGACCACAAAGATAGTTTTAAGGTGCTGGTAATTGAAAAATTGGGATTAAAAGCAGCTGAAACGATTGATTGGACAATGCCTCGGGTTATCTGTGTTGCAGGTGATTTCACAAAATATGATGAATCTGCTATAAAACAAATGAACCGAAACATCAGCTTGATTCGATATAAAAAATTTGGCGATGATCTTTTGATGTTTGAGCAGATCAATGAAAATATTGCTGCAGTAATTGAAGATAATACATCTGTTATATCCCCAAAAACAAAAAACTTAAGCAAATCCTTTGCTGACCACAAAAAAGAGGCACCTTCAACAATTTTAACTATATATGAGGATATTCGCAATTTTGTTTTAAGTTTGGGAGACGATATAACAGAGAACCAATTAAAGTTTTATGTGGCTTTTAAGAAAATCAAAAACATAGTTTGCGTTGAAATTTTCAATAACAAATTAATATTACACCTAAAACTTGATGTAACTACAGTAGATTATGAAGAAGGTTTTACAAGAGACACTTCGGGTATCGGACATTATGCAACTGGAGATGTGGAAGTTACAATTAAAAATCGTACTGATTATGAAAAAGCAAAAATTTTAATTGAGCGTGCATATAACGAAAACTAAACCTAAAAGCGAGGTGAAACTCACCTCGCTTTTGCTATGTATAAAACCGCCCCAAAACCAGTTTTTGACACCAATGCGGCGGGTGGGGCAAACCAGCGGAAACCCTAGTGTTTATGCGGGGTTCAGGCGGTTTGCCCTATTATAACACAAGCATCGATACGACGAACAATACCTGTTGCTTTCATATTATACAAATCTCCTTAAATTACAAATTGTGTTGTTATTATCTGTATTTTGAGGAGATTTATACTGCATAAACAATCATTTATTATATTTTAGAGCTATAACAGCGTCCAGATTATCTATAATAAAACTTTGCGCCGCTCTATCATAAATAACCACGGTATATGTACCTTGTTGTCCTGTTCTTTGTTCGGTCAAAATTCCCATTGCTTCGCCCTGTTCGGTAGGACGCTTTGCAGTTTTACCATCAAGGCTTGAAATCTCTTTTAACAGACCTATAGAAATCAACCAATTTGTCAAATCCCTATGCGAAATTTTTTTCATAGTCTCGTCTGTAATAAGCAAGTTCAACCTCTTGGCAATTTCGCTTATCGGTATAGGCAAATCGGAATAAGCAAATTTTGATAACTGTTCTTCCGATAATTCAAACTTCGACCGTTTATTTTTCTTTTGCTTTATACCACCGTTTTCAATTACTTGCCTTAAGATATCCGAAACAAAAAAGAAGCATCTTGACAGACGAATATTATTTACAATATCGTCTTCTTTTATTGAAGTATCATCTAACGGGCTTATTCCGTTTGCCAATTTATCTATAAATGATTTAGCATATGCTATTTTTTCAAGTTCTGTCATTTTTATCTCTCCTTAATAAAGCATTGATTTATTTCATCTGAATATAACAAGTTGACTTTCCTGCTTCTTTACATATTGCAGCAATCAGTCCTAAGATCTCGGAATCCCATTTTTGATTTGTAACAGCAGAATAATTAAAAGGTCTCGTTCCCTTAGTCTCCATTTCTTTCCCTTAAATCATACCCAATTTTAAGGGGAGAGTCAACAACATAAACGAAAAATAATGTTCTTATAGTAAATAGTCGCTTTCACACTTGTTTCACCTTAATTTAGTATGTCGCAAATATTGTATAACCTTGCGACAAAACTTATTTTGGTAGAAAAGTCCTGCTTTCGACAACAAACAGAAAACCGGATGAACATATTACTCATCCGGCATTATAATATGCAGGTCATACCTGATTTTTTGATCGAAAAACCAATTCAAACCGGATTTTCTACAAATTGAGTCTGATCAAAAACTGCTGACCCTTTTGTATTCATGCAGTTTTTATCGCCTTTTATCCTTGTCTGTTACGAACGAATGGATAAATTTGATTTAAAAAATTGAACTTATGTGTTTTTCATGATAACCGAGCCTACACATTCACTTACATGCTCACAGGCATCGGCGCATGATTCAAAGCACTCGTATATTTCACGCCATGAAATGATTGTAAGCACATCGTTGGTGCTTTTTGTCAGCTCACGCATAGAAGCAAGATACAATTTATCACATTCTTCTTCAGCATCATTAAGCTCAATAATAAGCTCACGAATCTTCTTTGAGCGCTTAAAGTTTTCGAACTCATCCATAAGTGCGCAGATCAATTCGCAGGATCTGACAAGCCTCTTTGCAAATTCTATAACAGCAGGTTCAACCGACTGAATATTATAAATATAGAATTTCTGCAAAATCTCCTCAAGCTTATCGGTCACCTGATCAAGATTATGACTGAGCATATCCAAGTCCTCACGGTCAACAGGAGTTACAAATGCCTTTGCAAGAGCATCATTCATTTCGTGCTTTTTCTTGTCGGCAGTATGCTCGATTTCGTGCATCTGATGAATCATGGTTTCAATTTTATCAGGATCATAGTTCTCAAGACATTCTACAAGATATGTTGCTGCCTTTTTAGAGAGTGCGGCACCTTCCGCAAAGTTTTCAAAATAGAATTTATCACCTTTAGCCATTTTCATAATTCCTTTCTATCAGTTAAAAATTAACAAGAACAGTTTTGTTACTATAAAAGCGAGAAGTCCGCATCCGGGGAATGTCAGTATCCATGTCATAACCATTTCCTTCACAACACCAAAGTTAATGGCGGAAATACGCTTCACAGCACCAACACCCATAATGGATGTAGTCTTTACATGAGTAGTGGAAACAGGAAGACCAAACACTGAACAGAATACAAGAGCAAGGGATGATGCTATGTCTGCTGAGAATCCCTGATACTTTTCAAGCTTAACCATATCCATGCCGACTGATTTTATGATTTTTTTGCCACCCATTGCAGTACCTGCGCCCATAATGACAGAGCAAAGAATCATAAGCCAGGTGGGAATTGAAAATGTGGACCCGGCAGCATTTGCATCCTGCAGAGTAAACACACAAAGCAGTATAATACCCATAAATTTTTGACCGTCCTGGGCACCGTGCATAAATGCCATTGATGCCGCACCAACAATCTGTGCCCCTTTGAAAAAGGGCTCTGTTTTCGGTCGGTCAGCATTATAGAAAATTTTTGTAACAAGCTTGCAAATCAACCATGCAAAGCCAAAACCTAAGGTTACAGAAATTACAATACCGTAAATAACCTTCAGCCATTGAGACCATACGATGGCATCAAGACCGCAAAGAGCCATTGCACCGCCTGTGAGACCTGCAATCAGAGCATGACTTTCACTCGTAGGAATACCGAACAACCAGGCCAAGGTTGCCCAGATAACAATGGCAAACATGGCAGCGCACAAAACAATAATTACGGTACGCCCTGAGTTTTCCCCGAAATTCACCATGCTTGTAATGGTCACAGCAACTTCATTGCTGATTTTGGTCATTACAAAAACACCGAGAAAATTAAACACCGCAGCCATCAGTATTGCAGCCCTCGGCGGCATACAGCGTGTTACAACACAGGTGGCAATTGCGTTCGGGGCATCTGTCCAGCCGTTCACAAGGATAACGCCCAGCGTAAGTAATACCGCAATAAACAGCAGCGGATTCGCCGTCATCTGATTCCAAAATTCCAATATTGAATCCATAAGTAATCCTCTTAAAAATTTCTAATTTTTGACACTGAATTATGTCAATTATATTCTATTTCATATCGTTAAATCTGTCAAGTATCTTTTGGAACAATCAAAAAAATTTCATATATCACTCCCGGCTTTGCTGAGTATAAAGCAACCGGAGCTTTTGGTGTCAGAATCCGATACACATTGTAAATATGCACCGGGCAGTAATATTATACATAAACTGTGGCACACTTCCAAAAGGAAGTGTGCCACAAAAAGTATGATTTTTAAGTTGTTAATCAATAGTGTTCAAAGCCGCAATCGCAGGTTCTGCCGATTCCGAACAGCTTCCACAGGAAGCGGAGAATTCTGTAAAGGAAACGCATGAGAAGGTTATCCTTATGGCAGATACAACCACAAGCACTGCTTGAATCGTTAATGCTGCGTCCGCAACTGTCACACTTGCCGTCTTCATCTTCGTCATAATGACCGAGAGGAGCAATGATTTCCTTGCCGACCTCGTATCCACAACTTGAGCAATAGCCGTATTCTGTGTAACCGTGAGTTGAGCAGGTGGGAGCCTGTACGGGAACTGTTACCCATGTGCCTTCATGGTTTGTTGCAGGGATAACCTCAGTTTCAGTGCAGCCCTTTTCACAGGTTCTTGTCTTTTCGCCTTCTGCGCTGCAGGTTGCGGGAGTTGTAACAACCCAGCCGTTTTCATCAGCGCCGTCAGCCACTATCCATGAGTGTCCTGTTGTGGTAAGGGTTTCCTTGCCTTCAAGACCGCAGTGGATACAACTGTAGATGTAATAGCCGTCTTCTGTGCAGGTTGCTTCAACAACAGAATCATAAATGATATTTCCGTCGTTGTCTGTGGGATAAACATGGTTGCCGTTTGCACAGTTTTCAATGATTTCAAGCTTTGCTTCAACATCTGCCTTAACTTCTTCGAGCTTAGCAGTTGCTTCTTCAATGGGAGCTTCTTCACCAACGATGAGGTTCTGAGCAAGATCGTCAAGTGCATCTTCAATCTCAGCCTTGATTTCATCGGTGATGTATTCACTTTCAAGGATATTTTCGAGTTCATCTGCTACCTTATCATATTCAGTGTAGTCAGCTCTGTCGATATATTCTCTCTTGGTGTGTGCATCATTATTAGCGCAAACGAAGGTGTAATAACCCTGTGTCCAGCTGCCGTCAACAAGCTTTGAAGGACGGGTAAGATTGGATTCTGACTTTGTTTCGTCATAATCATGAGCGTCAACATCGATTCCGATATACTCAGTTCTTGTGTGTGCTGTGTTGTTAGCACAAATGAAGGTCTTTTCTCCTCTTTCAGAGCAGGTTGCCGACTTTGTAACAGTGCCTTCATCCCATGAGTGAGCATTTTCGTTAATTGCAACAGCTTCTGTTCTTGTGTGAGTTGAATCATACTTACAGGTGTAGGTCTTTACGCCTTCCTCAGAGCAGGTTGCAACAGTTGTAATCACGCCGGAATTCCATGAGTGACCGTCTTCTACCTTTTCAATTGCTTCTTTCTTTACGTGTTCATCGTTATAAATACAAGTGTAGGTTCTTTCGCCTTCAACAGCACAGTTTGCAACCTTTGTGATTGTGCCCTTATCCCATGAGTGAGCAGCATCATCAATTGCAACAGCTTCTGTTCTTGTGTGAGATGCATCCTGCTTACAGGTGAAGGTCTTAACACCTTCCTTCATACAGGTTGCATCTGTTGTAACTGTGCCTTCATCCCATGAGTGAGCGTCATCATCAATTGCAACAGCTTCTGTTCTTGTGTGAGCTGAATTGTGCTTACAGGTGAAGGTCTTTACGCCTTCAGCAACACAGGTTGCATCTGTTGTGATTGTTCCTTCGTCCCATGAGTGAGCGTCATCATCAATTGCAACAGCTTCTGTTCTTGTGTGAGCTGAATTGTGCTTACAGGTGAAGGTCTTTACGCCTTCTTCAGAGCAGGTTGCATCTGTTGTGATTGCGCCTTCATCCCATGAGTGAGCGTCATCATCAATTGCAACATCCTCTGTTTTTGTGTGAGCTGAATTGTGCTTACAGATGAAGGTCTTCACACCGAGCTCGGAGCAGGTTGCTTCTGTTGTAACTGTGCCATCATCCCATGAGTGAGCACTTGTATCAATTGCAATAGCTTCTGTTCTTGTGTGAGATGCATCATGCTTACAGGTGAAGGTCTTTACGCCTTCCTTAATACAGGTTGCATCTGTTGTAACTGTGCCTTCGTCCCATGAGTGAGCGTTATCATCAATTGCAACAGCTTCTGTTCTTGTGTGAGCTGAATTGTGCTTACAGGTGAAGGTCTTTACGCCTTCAGCAACACAGGTTGCATCTGTTGTAACTGTGCCTTCATCCCATGAGTGAGCGTTATCATCAATTGCAACAGCTTCTGTTCTTGTGTGAGATGCATCATGCTTACAGGTGAAGGTCTTAACACCCTCTGCCATACAGGTTGCATCTGTTGTAACTGTGCCTTCATCCCATGAGTGGTCTGTTAAGGGGATAATGTTTGTGTAGCCGTTTTCACAGTTTTCGTCTGTACATTCGTAGGTTTCAAAGCCGTTTTCTGTACAGGTTGCATCTTTACTTGCTGTCTTTTCATAAGTACAAGCAGTGCTTCTTGTCTGTGTACAATCTGCACAGTAGCTGTCCATTGTACCGGTGTTATCGGAGGAGTTGCCGTCACCGACCCAATCTGTCCAATTATGTACTGCATCTTTTGAGTTACCGCAAATGCAATATGCTGTGTGAACATCTGCATCCTCGGGAGTCTTTGCTTCATATTTGTTTGTGAATTTACAATCTACTGCTGTGTTCTTGTAATCACAGACATCACAAACCTGCTGGTGTGTTGCATCGGTATCGCAGTAGTATTCACCGTTATCATAGGTATGGTTGCCTGTTGCGGGAACTACTTCTGTGTATTTTGCTCCGCAGTTATCGGTCTGACAGGTGTAAGTCATTTCACCGTCATTACCGCAATCCTCTGTAATGGTTTTAACGCCGTTATTCCATTCATGATTTGTTTCATTACCGTACTTACCGCAGCCGAGTGTACAAAGATATGAGTGAGTACCGTCAACGGTATTGCCGTTATTTCTGATAGCACCGGTGTAATCATGGGCAACGGATGTTTCGATTTCTGTGTAGGTCTTTGCGCCTGTTACTTCTTCAACAACGGGCCATGAATATGAATAGTGATTATTATCGTCATAGGTAGCTGCTGTGTTATCGGGCACTGTGATATCTGCTGCGGCTGTGCCGTAATAATAGTAAGCAGATTTCTTGCTGCCGTCAGCCTTAACAAAAATAATCTGATAGTCTCTGAGAGACGTGTCGTAGGTTGCTGTGTAGGTCACATCGCCTGTAACCTTAGCTATTTCCTTATCCCAACCGGCAAACTTATAGGTGTACTGTGCATCGGCAACTCTGCCCGGGTTTGTGCCGTCATAGGAGGGTTCTGTTCCGTAAAGAACATTTTCGTCTGTTTCAAGAACAGCGCCGTTCCAATTCACCCATTTAACAGTGTAGGATCTTGTTGTTGCGCTGTAGGTTGCTTTGTAGGTTACATCATCCGTAACAGTTGCGCCTTCTGTGTAACCGGTCCAGCCTGCGAACTCATAGCTGAATTCTTCAGTTGAAGCCTTTGTGGGCTCTGCACCGTCAAAGCTGATTACTGTGCCATAAGCAAGGTCTGAATCTGTTTCAAGAACAGTACCGTCTTCATCGAGCCATTCTACGGTGTACTTTCTGACTGTGGGAGTGAACTCAGCAGTGTAGACTGTATCACCTGTTGCTTCAGCTACCGCCGGAGTCCAGCCCTTGAAGGTGTAGCTGTACTGAGCAGATGAAGCCTTCACAGGAGTATCTCCGTCATAGGTGGGAACTGTTCCGTGAGGAACATTTTCGTCTGTTTCAAGAACAGTGCCGTCCTCATTCTTCCATGTGATTGTGTAGGTATCAATTTCCCAAACAGCATAAAGCTTGATGGTTTCGCCGTCTATGTCGCTGAGCTTTGTTACCTCAGCCTTATCAACAAATTCAACAGTCTTGTCATCGGGGTCGGTTGACCAACCGATGAAGTGGTAATTTTCCTTCTTGAATCCGTTTGCATTGAGGTTATAAACATTATCATAAAGGAAGGTATGACCTGTTGTTGAGCCTGAGGTTGCGCCGTTACCGTCGAAGACAACCTTGTAGGAATGCTCTGTCCACTGAGCTACGAGGGTATCACCGCCGGGAGCAAATGTATACTCATAATCAGCAGCAGATGTTGTTGTATCATCGAAGCTCCAGCCCGCAAAGGTATAACCTTTTTGAGTGGGAGGTGTGAGGGTAATTGTTGTGAAGGTGGGCTGCTTGAATTTATTTGTTGCATCGGCTGAAACTTCCTTGATTGTGAAGTTTTCAATGCTGTATGCTGTCACAGTTGCATCTGAGCTTGCGCCGCAGTCCTGGTCAAGACGAATCTGATACCAGCCTGTTGCATCGGAAACATTTGTCCATGCAGCTTCACCCTGATGACCTGACTGACCGCAGACAAACTGTTCACCGTAAACATTGTTTCCGTTGTTCTTTTTGATTGAAGCGTGGTTGCCTGCAACACCGTCGGGGAAGAGATAGAACTCTGTAAAGCTGTTGCTTGAAGTATATGAGAATTCATATGTCTTGCCTGCTTCAAGATATACCCAAACGGGAATCATGGTTGTGCGCTCACCAATACCGCCGGTATAGTTACCGGAAATGTCAACACCGTCAGCATCAATTGTCAAATTATATGAAATGTGACTGTCGCTTCCGCCTGAAGCACTTGAAAGTCCGTCAGGATTATGAAGAAGGTTTGATGAGTTCACACCGCCGTTGGAGTCAACTGTAAGAATCTGATCATCAACTGACCATGTTGAGAAAAGGCTTGTGCTTGATGTGAGAGCTGAAGCATCTGTCACAGCGTTGCCGTTCACATCAACCCAACCTGCGAAGGTATAACCGGGTCTTACAGGTGTGTCAAGTGCTGTGTCAGCAGTAATCAATTCTCTTGCAGCGCACTGAACTGATGCAATCTTATCTGCATCCTCAGCCTTGTAAAGTCTGATGTTTGAGAAGGTTGTTTCTGCACTGTCGGCTGTTGTGCCTATACGCAGTGAAACATATTTACAATTTTCGGGGGTTGTGAAGGTCAGGCTTGTTTTAGAATACTGAAGCCCATGACTTAAAAGGCTTCCGCTTTCGTCATAATAGAAGGGACCGAACTGAATGCCGCCGCTTGAAATTTCTGCGTCAGCCTCTGCGATATATTCAACACCGGCTTCTACAGGAATCTTATAGGTGCCTTCACCGATATATGTGTCATTGAGATCTGCTGCAATTGTTGCTGTGCCGTTATCAATGTCATAAGTGATAGTTGCTGTGTCAGACTTACTGAGCTTGCCGGCATTTGCCCAATCTGAGAATGAGAAAAGGTTGTCATAGCTGATGTCATTGGGATATGTGTTCCATGTTGAATATACACACCAGCTCTGTGTCATTGCGATGCTTGCATAGTTTGAAGCTGCAGCATCACCTGTGCCGTTACCGTCAGCATCGCCGTAGCCGTCATAATCAAGGTCGGCTGTCCAACCGTTGAAGTTATAGCCTGTTCTTACGGGTGCATCGTTGAGTGTGCCAAGGGTTGCATTGTAGGAATAAACCTTTCTGAGCGGGCGTGTTATCCAATTATCCATGTCCACTTCTTCTGCACGAGAGGCTTCATAGAATGCAATATCTGAGAATGTTGCACTTGCACCGGCTGTGTTCACGTCAAAACGGATTTCAGCATAGGTTGCATTTGCAGGTGCAGTGAAGGTCTTTTTGCATACGCCTGCTGAGCTGATGCCCATATTGTAGTCGCCGTATGTACCCAGAGAAGTGCTTGTGTTTCCGTTATAGAAGAATACAAAGCCCTGAGTGCTTGTTGCAGTGTCGCTTGTATATTCGAAGGTGTAGCTCTTACCTGCGATAACGGGCATTGCATAGTAGCCGGCTTTTCTGTTGCCTGAGCCACTGCTGTCTGTTACCTGTTCACCTGTTGTGCTTGTGTTTTTAAGGTAAACAGTGCCGTTTGTGATGTCAACGGATTTTGTGCCTGTGAAGTTTGATGAATAGGAGTTATACCAGTCTGAAAGTGAGAACATATTATCATAAGTGATTTCAAATGTTCTGTCCTTGAGTCCGCCCCATGCATTCCAATTATCAACAGCAGTTTTTGCTGCGGAAGCATAGCCTGAGGGGTTGTTTGTTGAGCTGTTGACAAAGTTGTTGGGCTTTGCTGCAACAAGAGCCTTTGCAAGAGTTACAAACTCAGCAACTGATGCAGTTGTATATCTGCTCGGATTTGAAGTGATGTTATTATAAGCAGTTATAGCATCATTAAGAGCAGTTTTAAGAGGCTTATAGTTGATAACATAAATAGAATTGGTTGCTGCTGCAGTTTTTGTGTAATATGCGGTATCTTCCTGTGTTTTTTGGTTACCTCTCCATGCCCATGTGGGAGTAATTGTTCTTAAATACTCTGTATCTGACATTGAACCCGTAAACTGAAGGGTATTTGCATAGTAGAAGTCTGTACCCGCAGTTGACACATTTATGTCCTCCCATGTAGTACAGGTATTGCCGTTAGTGGTAGCAGCCATACTGTTGTTGCCACTTGCATGAGCAAAATAGTTCCACATAAAGTTAAGTTGTGTATCTGAACCACGCCAATAACTGTTACCAAATGAAAGGCCGTTGTTTCCGCTGTAAATCCAACCACTGAAGGTTCTTACTCGGCAGCTTGATGCTGCGTCAACAGCCATAGCAATACCGAATTGAGGTGTTGTACTGCCATCATACATAATCGTTGTTACAGGATAATACCAACGAATACTGTCAAGAGCGTTACTATCTTTCAAACCAAGATTGCTGCTAAGCTTTGCTGCATGACCTGTAGCAGACGCAACCTGCGGCGAATAAAGAACATTCTTGTAAATCTGTGCATAATAAGAACTGTCTGTATAGTCATTATCTTTATCGAATGAGCCGTAAACAGTTGTAACATCGGTGTTAAGTCCCGATATAGCAGATATTGCAGTATTATTTACAGTTGATGTGGATGTAGTTGCCGTATAGGTGGCAGCTTCAGCCTCCTGAGGAGCAATGAAAACCCAACATGACAAAATCATAAGCATTGCCATGGCAAGGGACATCGCTTTTTTGAAGTTGTTTTTTTTCATTTAACTGTCATCTCCTTATTTAAGATGTATGCTCTCTCCTTTTCAGTTATCTCTCGCCTTGTGAAAATATTAAGGAGCAAAGCATTTCGATTTTTTTCTCCGGGCTTTCACCGGAGTGCCTTTGTATTTTGCCTTAAGATAAATGTGTGCCCGACACACCTGACCTCCCCATGTTCTTCCGGCATACATATTATTCCTTTTTAGCATTTTGAACGATGCAGATACACATCGACAACTATACACACTAAATATACCACTTCGTTAACATTTCGTCAACATTTTTTTATTATTAAAATTTCTTAAAACGTAAAAAAATTTTGTGCATTATGATGAAAAGTTTTTCACATTGTTCCTTATTCCTACTGCACCTGATACATTTTATGGCCTCTTTTTATACCTAAACACATTATTTTTCATTCGGAATTATGAATATTCTTTTATCTTGAAACAAAAAAAGGGTCTGCCGCTTAAATGCAGCAGACCCTTGGTCTTATTAAAATCAGAAGTGAACTGCTCCGCAATCGCAGATTCTGTTGATTGAGAACAGCTTCCAGAAGAAGCGGATAATCTTGTAAATGATTCTGAGGAACCAATTTTCACTGTGGCAAAGACAACCGCAATCGCCTGAATAGTCCATCTTTCTTGTGCAATCATCACACTTGCCGTCACCGTCAGCATCGTTGTGTCCTGTTGCAGGGATATCTGTTCTGCCCTGCTCAAAGCCACACTTCTGGCAAAGGAGATATTCGCTGTGTCCGTCTTCACTGCATGAAGCAGCCTTTGCGGGCACTGTTTCCCAGCTGCCCTTGTGATTGGTTTCGGGAATTACAACAATTTCCTTGCTGTTGATATCAAGTCCGCATGATGTTCCGCACTTGTTTGCACATACTCTGTACTTGCTGCCGCTTCTGAAGCAGGTAGGTTCACTTGTAACTACCCATTCACCGAAGCTGTGGCCTGTTGCCTTGAGCTCATCCTCATAGCCTTCGGTTTCAACTGTGATTTTGCCGTTTTCACCGCAAAGGTCACAACTGAAGGTGTAGTAGCCGTCCTGAGTACAGGTAGGCTTAACAATATTATCATAAATCGGATTGCCTGCTTCATCTGTGGGATAAACATGGGCTGTGCCTGTTCTTGTTTCGGTTTCGGTTTCACCGCAGCCGTTAAGACAGTAGCGTTCAAATTCTGCACCGCTTACACAGTCACCGCTGATAAGCTTCCACTTGGACCATCTGTGTCCTGTTGCAGGAACAACAGTTGTTTCTCTGTTGAGCTCCTCGCCACAAGTTGAGCAATAAACCACTGTGTCATATGAACCGTCAGAAGTACAGGTTGCTTCAACTTCATTTTCCTTAACGGTCTTTTCTTTGTGACCGAGGGCGGGAATTTCAGCATATGTTGTGTAATCACACTGTGAACAGGTGCGGTATGCTTCCCAACCGATTTCTGAGCAGGTGGGTGCCTTTGCTTCGTGGTCAACATAGCTGTGGCCCTTTGCGGGAACTGACTGCTGAGGTACGGTTATTTCACCACAGACTGAGCAGTGCTTACCGTCTGTTTTACCGGCAGTTACACAGGTTGCCTCGATACCCTTATCAACAACCTCTGTGTGACCTGTTCCGGGAACGATGATTGTTTCTCTGCTGAGCTCTTTACCGCAAGCTGTACAGTAAACTACTGAATCGTATGATCCGCTTGATGTACAAGCTGCATCAACTTCATTTTCCTTAACTGCTTCGCCTTTGGTGTGTCCCTTTGCGGGAACAACAATTGTTTCTCTGCTGATTTCAGCTTTACATTTTGTACAGTAAATTACTGTGTCATATGAGCCGTCATTTTCACAATCGGCTGCAACACTGTTTTCTGTTACTGCGTCGCCTTCGGTGTGTCCTGTTGCAGGAACAACAATTGTTTCTCTGCTGATTTCAGCTTTACATTCTGTACAGTAAACTACTGTGTCATATGAGCCGTCATTTTCACAATCGGCTGCAACACTGTTTTCTGTTACTGCGTCACCTTTGGTGTGTCCCTTTGCGGGAACAACA